>JBAYPL010000194.1:0-5501 GCA_041677745.1 Kapaibacterium sp. (SeqCode) | reverse complement strand
TCTGCTTCCGCAAAGTTTTTACCTGCTTCTGTAATCATCCAGGCATTGATTTCCATTCTTCTCTGACGCATAATTTCAGCTGCTTTGAACAGGTAAGATGCACGTTCTTCAGCCGGAGTATATTTCCAAGTCTCGAATGCTTTTAATGCTGTTTGAACAGCATCTTCTGCTTGTTCCTTACCGCCTTTCTGGAAAATACCTACTACTTCCGTCTGATTTGCAGGATTGTATGAGACAGTTTTTTTGTCAGTAATTATTTCTTTACCACCGATTATATTGGGGTATTCCTTTCCTAATTTTTCTCTGACTTTAGCCAAAGCTTCTTTCTGCATTTGAATTTCTTCTGGGTTGATAAAATTCAAAGGTACTTCATTTGCAAATACTTTCATAAATCACCAATTTATTTTATAAATAGGACAATTAGTAAATACAAAATTAGCATATTTTTTCTAATAAAAAAAGTAATTCGCAAAATATACCGATTTATATTATAAATACTACATTTTTCAGTGAATTTATATGAATAATAAAAAATTTTTATTAATTTTGAATTGTATTTGTTTCTTTTTTTAAAAAATTCAGTTAATAATATGAGACCTTTTAAAGTTTTAGGAATACAGCAAATTGCTGTTGGTGGATTGAATAAAAATAAATTATCCGAATTTTGGGTTGATACTATGGGCTTGGAAAAAGTCCATTCTTTCAAAAGCGAATCCGAGAATGTTGACGAGGATATTTTAAGAATTGGTTCAGGACCTTATGCCGTAGAAGTTGATATCATGCAACCTTTAGACCCTGACAAGAAGCCAAAGGTGCACGAGCCACAGCTTAATCATATCGGCTTGTGGATTGACGACTTGAAGTCTTGTGTTGAATGGCTTAAATCCAAAGGTGTAAGATTTACTCCGGGCGGTATCAGAAAAGGCGCCGCCGGATTTGATGTGTGTTTTATACATCCAAAAGCTAATGAAGAGTTCCCACTATCATCTCAGGGTGTGTTAGTTGAGCTTGTTCAGGCTCCCGATGAAGTTATCAAAGCACTAAGCTGAAATATCGGGGGCAGATTTTAAAGAATCTGCCCCTGATACTGTAAAACATTTAATAATATCTTGCAATATTACTTTTTATAATTATTATTTGTTAATAATCAGTTTTAAAATTTCCGATTTCCCGTTAAACGTTATCTTACAAATGTATATTCCGGAATTCATATTTGCGGCATCTATGGTTGCATAGCCGTCAGAGCTTACCGCCGATCCGATGAACATTTTGTTACCAAGCATATCAAAAACTTCAATTAGGATTTCACTGTGAGATTCAGGGAGAATAACATAAGCAACTTCAGATGCAGGGTTAGGATATACAAATAATTCATTGCTTCCTATACTGCCATCATTAACCGAAGTGTTCATTGACACCGAGAAAGTATAAAATCCCTCAGGAGCTGTCAAGGGTCTGTTTGCAGTTTTACCGTTATTGGTATTAAAACTTAAATAATATTCTATGTCATCTTCATAAGAGCATGATAAAGAATTGAAGTCAATATAAGCAGCAAAATCAAAATCGGAAGTACTTCCTGTTCCGGACGAGTTTATTTCAGTAGGTACATTGAACCATTCGTCATTGCCACTGCATCTGTAATACAAGGTACCATTGCTGAATCCTGAATGATTGCGGACAGTGCCATGAATTAGTATTTTTGACTCGCTGTCTAAAATGTCGTCTTTAAAGATAGCACCCTTGAGCTGTGAATGACTAATATGAACCGGATTTTCAGCGGGTATCTGCATAGTGATACAATGGATTGCCCCTCCGAGAGGTGTCAGAGCTCGAGAGTCAATAGGTACAATTTTGTAACCCGGCATGTGTTTTCTGATAATTTCCAAAGCTGCTTGGTCACCTGCCTGATTACCTGATACATCGTCAGAATATGTAGGTACGATAAATGTATTATTGACAGTTAAGCCATTGATATAGCCACGTGCATCTGAACTGAACAAATTACAGCTGTTTCTATTGAAAGTACCATCATCATCGCTCGGCAAAGGAACTTCAAGAAATCGAAATTTCTTTCCGTAGTGAGTATTTAAAGCCAAAATAATTTCTTTATTACTTGAAACAGTTCCGTAATCAGGAAATTGAAATCTGTTGAAATTATCGGGGTACTTTGTGATTAATATTTCTTCGTCATTTGCCATCTTTGAGTAAATGTCAATATGACCTGTTCCACCGTCACATCTGAGTGAAGTCATGAGTATTCTTTTGTCGAGATTAAAGATTCTTGATAATTCATTATTAACCTGTGTGCTGTTCATCGGTGCTTTGGGCTCAGGTGAAGTACCTGCGTTGTCGCTGTTATTATTGTAAATAACATCACCTATGAATCCGGCACCGTGACCATCCGTCATAAAATTACCACCTTCCATTTCGAGCTGTGATTTATGATACTTATATCCTTTCATTTGGGCAAGTTTTACCGGAAATAAATCGTCAATAGGGCGGTTAGGATAGTATTCGGCTATTAGGAACATCAAACTATCCATATCACCGGTATAAATTCCGAATGGTCCGAAATCTCGTGCCCAGAATGCATTTTCTCCATCTTCATCATGGAGAAACTCGTAATTCCACAGTTCATAGCCTTTTGAGGCTGCAAAATCTTTCAGTGCACTTGTGTCTTCAGGTGCAGACACTCTTATCCATACCTCTGCTGATTGTTGTATGGCATCTGCCAGTTGCAACCATAATGTCGCATACGGGCTTTCCTCTTCTAAGTCAAGCAAATAACCGGCAACATCCGAAAATTCGTAAAACCATTGTCCATTTTCATCTTGATACCAATATATGCTTATCCCCGGTCTGTAAGGTTCGACAAGGCGTCCCTCAGAATCAAATGCATAAGAGGGCCATGATATTAATACTGCTTGGGATTCTTCGAATTCGCCGGGCGTCCTGAAGTTTTCAGGCAGTTCATCCATATCAGTAATATTATTTTGCAGCTTAAATTCATCAGATTTAACATTTAGAATTGAATCAATCTTTATGTATTGTTTTGATTTTTCTTCTTTTATGTATTTTGGTTTTTGATATTTATAAAAATCATTAGGATTTAAGCCATTAAGAGTTTCTTGGGCTTTTAATTTGGCTTCCATATTGATAGGTTCAGCAAAAGTAATTGCTCCTGACATGATGCTGGCAATTACAAAAAGTACTAAAAAACGCATAAATTCTCCAAATTGGTTAATATATCAATATATAAACGCAGTACAATCAAATTTGGTTACAAAGTATGATGAATATGTCATTACTAATTATGAATTTAGTTATAATAATCATTAAAAGTAGTATGCGCGAAATGATTGACAAGTTAGGAATTAATATTGAAATTAATTTGAAGGAGATGTATTAAAAAATTTCCGAATGAAGCTTTATACTTTCATATAATAAGCTTCACTCGGAACCGACAGGTAAAAATTCGGAAATTCTACTGATTTAATCTATATTCAACAGAAATTTCAGTATTAAGTAATTTTGAAATTGGGCAGTTTTTCTCTGCATCTTTGACAAGTTCATCGAATTTATCTTTATCAATACCTTCTACTTTAGCATCAAGTATAAGATGAGAAGCAGTAACAGAGCCATTTTCAAATTTCACTTCGCATTTAGTAATTAATTCTTGCGGAACAAATCCTGCAGCACCCAGATTAAAGCTAAGTTTCATAGTAAAACATCCTGCATGAGCCGCAGCCACCAATTCCTCGGGATTAGTCCCAATCCCTTCTTCAAATCTTGAGGTAAACGAATACTGTGTCTTATTAAGCACTGTGCTTTGTGTGCTAAGATGTCCTTTACCTTCTTTTCCACCGCCGTTCCAGACAGCTGTTGCATTTCTAATCATAATTTACTCCTATTATATTAACTACATTTTAGATAACAATTCTTTTATTTTGTCACGGGTTATCATTTTTTTCCAGTTTTTACCAAGGGCGTTCTCCCAGAGTGGTTCCAAAACAAGAGATACGTCGGTCATCTTATCGAAATCAGATTCACTCAATCCCTTAGTAAGATTCCTGGGCAGCTCTATTTGATTTTTATCCATGATAGTTCTAAATTCTCTGACTTGCTCTGGATAATATTCTTCAAGTTGGTCGAAAACCACCGAATTGCTCATACCATGTCTTAGTTTCAAGACAAACGAGAGTCCGTAAGACAAAGCATGACAGACGCCAACCTGCGAATAAGCTATTGATAATCCGCCGAATAGCGAAGCCATCATTAGCTTATCGTCTTTCTCTTCCTTAGTTCCATCCCTTAAAAAAACCTCATGACACAGTTCCATTGATTTTTCACCGAATGCCCTACTGAATTCATTCAAGAAGGTACCGGTAAGGGATTCTGCATTATGTATATAACAATCCATTGCAGTATAAAATCTTTGTTGTGCAGGAACATCTGCTATAAGTTCAGGATCGAGTACCATCTGATTAAAAACTGTATAATCAGAATTGATGCCCAATTTCTTGACAGGTCCAGTCAATACTGTCGTTCTTGAAACTTCAGCTCCTGTACCCGATATTGTCGGAATTCCAACATGATAAATTCCCGGTCTCTTAATCAAGTCCCATCCTTGGTAATCAGCGGAGGAACCTTCATTAGAGAGCATCAATGATACCGCTTTTGCTAAGTCCATAGTACTTCCTCCACCTATTCCGATTATTCCGTCCGGCAGTAGTTCAGAATGATTTCTAACGGAGTCACGTAACTCATCAACATAATGCGTTGTCGGTTCACTGCTCACATCGGCGAAGATTACTCTGTCATTATTTCTCATAGGAATTCTTGAGAGGAATTCGTCTTTATCTTTAAAAAAGTGATCTACAAGGAATATCATTCCTTGTGAATTATTTGTTCTGTGATGACTTAATATTTCATCAAGTTGTTTGAAAGCTCCACGACCAAATACGACCTTATCTACCAGTTTAAAATTTTTGAACATATCATTTACCTTTTTCTAATATATAATTATTAGCTCTAATTAAATCTTCTTCGGTATCAATTTCGATACCCATGTAATTGGTTTCAATTACTTTAATTCTGAAACCATGCTCTAAAAATCTAATCGGCTCTACTTTTTCCGACAATTCAAGAGGTGTAGGACTGAGCCTGCTGAAATTAATCAAAGCTTCTTTTCGGAAAGCATACACACCGATGTGCTCATAATAATCCGGATTGGCATCACTATCCCTGTTATAAGGGATTACCGAACGCGAAAAGTACAAAGCAAATCCTTTCAAGTCACTGACGATCTTAACATAGTTCGGGTCATCAATTTGTGTTTTGTCAATTAATTTCTGCATCAGTGTCGCTACGTCCACTTCGGAATCTTCAAATGCATCAATTAGTAATTTTAAAGGTTCCGGCTTTATGAATGGTTCATCACCTTGAATATTGAATATTATATCAGAGTCAATATTGACTGCTACTTCGGCGATTCTGTCAGT
>JBAYPL010000193.1:0-5508 GCA_041677745.1 Kapaibacterium sp. (SeqCode) | reverse complement strand
TGCTCTAATGTTAGTTGAATGAGCCATGCTCAGCTCTTCCGGTGATGGTAGTTTCAGCTCTTGGTCATTATCAATTCTGCCGGTTTTCACTGAATTCAATCCTGACAAACGTATTTGCAGATAATGAATCAAGCCGGCAGTAATACCGAATAATGATGAGCCAACAGCCGAGAAAAATAAACTTTCGTTACCACTGGTAGAGAAATTTACAAGATTCATTCCAAACCATAGAAATCCGAGCAACATAGAAAAGGCAATTACCGGCATTGGCGGGAAGTTCAAGAATCTGATTTTATCTCTGGATTTCAACAAAGCATAAACAATCATAACATAAAAAGACATTCCATCCATACCTGCAATAATAACATTTGAATTAATAAAAACAAGTGTAAGTATGCAACCCTGCAATAATGTCAGCAGAAAAAGCCAAAGCGGATATCTTAATCCTTCTATATATGATTCAAGTTTGGGAGATATAAAATAGAAAACTAAGGCAAAAAGCAATACAGACTCAAGTCCACCCGGTGCAAACGGAAATGATACAAGCTTCCATAAGCTCAAATTTTTTATTACCTCTTGTGGAGCAAGAGAAAGCAAGTCCGGAAGTGTATTGGAGTAAATATAATTCAAAAAATATACAACTCCGACAACAAGCAGGAATATTTTTGAAAAGAAGCTATATTTATTTTTTGTCGTCATCAAAAATTTATATTATTAAATTTGTAACCTTTCTATCTATAATAACACATTAAGAGCAAAAAAGTCACAATTATTTTAAAGAAGTTAATAAATCATCTACTTTACTTATGTCCACATTCTCGTAAAAGTCTTCATTGATGACTACAACAGGTGCTCCTCCGCAAGCTCCCATACATTCCACCTCTTCAAGCGAATAAAATCCGTCCTCACTGCGTTCGTTATGTTTAATCCCAAGCTTTTCGGCAACGTGTTTGTAAATTTCATCACCTTTACGAAGCATACATGAAACATTTGTGCAAACCTGTACATGATATTTACCCATTGGCTTTTTGAAGTACATTGTATAAAACGATGCAACTCCTTCTACATGCGACAATGGCAAATCTAATAATTGCGACACATATCTCATTACATCAAGTGAAAGCCATCCCCATTTCTTCTGAGCCATCCAGAGAACAGGCATGATAGCAGCCTTTTTTTCGGGATACTTGGATATATGTTTCTGTACTTCTTGTAACTCTTCTGTATTAAATTCAATCTGCATTGTAAGCTCTGATTTATTTGATTACATAAAAAAGAAATAATTAAAATCGTTCATCAATAATATTAGAACGAAAATAGCTGATTAATGTTTTTTGATTCTTCTTATAAACATATTGACCGACAACCAATGTTTCAGGGTCATTAAAAACTTATGAGCAGTAGAGACTCTGATTTTTCTTGGTTGATAAACATTAAAATCCTGTAATTCGATTTTTTCGAGCAATCGAAAATATATTGAATCCATTATTTCAGCTGCTACTATGGTAGTTCTTTCGTCAGGTTTAAGATTCATTCTTGCCTTATGATAATATTCTCTTGCCCTGTCTGCCTGAAAACTCATGAGATTTACAAAATTCTCGTTATATACTTCTTCAATCAATTCTTTTTCGGAATAATTGAAGCGTTCAAGTTCATCAAGTGGCAAATAAATATATCCTCTGTCTTTGTCGAATTTAATATCCCTGATTATATTCGTAAGCTGAAGGGCATATCCCAAATTGATAGCATAGTTCTTGGTTTCCTCATACTTATGACCGAAAATTTCAATACTGATAAGACCAACTACACTCGCTACACTGTAACAATATTCTTTGAGTTCTTCAAAATTCGAGTATCTGTATTGAATCAAGTCTCTTCTTACACCGTCAATCAATGTTAAAAAGAACTGTTTAGGCAACTCGAAACGATTAATAACTGCTACCAGTGGAAGCATAACCGGAGATTTCAACCTTTCGGCATATATGTTCTCAATTTCATTTTCCCACCAAGAAAGTCTATCAAGTTTCTTTAAAATTGATTTCTTATTCAGATTGGGACTGCTGTCAACAATATCATCAATATAACTACAGAAAGCATAAACAGAGTTAATAGCTACCCGTTCTTCCTTCGGAAGCAATGTAAATGAGTAGAGAAAACTTGATTTTTCTACTACGGGCGGCTCAACCTTTTCGTAAATTGCCAATTGTTCTTGTGTCAGTACATCCATTACTTTTCTAAATCTTATACCTTACAAAATTCTTAATCAAGAGATAAACAAAGTCAGTTTTCCTTAGAGAAGGACGAACTGTAATTATGTTTTTACCAAGCCTTCGAGTTTTTTCTAAAATTCTCTTTCCACCTTCAACAGTCATTAAAATTTCAAAAATTAATCTTTTATTTTTAAGATATTTAATTATATCTACACCAAAAATAAATAATTTTTCCGTATAATCATAAATTTCTTGTAAACACTGCTCTATATCAGCTTCTGATGTAGAGTTAAAAATCACTTTATCATCGAGTTTGTATTTTTCCAGATTTTCTTTAGGGATATATATACGGCCTGCATTATAATCTCTTGAAATATCTTGCCAGAAATTTACCAATTGTAATCCGGTACAAATCGCATCTGAATATTTTGCTGTCTGCTCATTATATGATTCGAATATACGCAGAACAATCTCACCAATCGGATTTGCCGAGTGTTTACAGTATTCAATGTTATCCTGCATTGTAAGAGGTTGTACAAAATTGGAATCCTGAAGAAATGCCTTAATTAATTTTTCAAAAGGAGTAAGCGGAATATCCTTCTTCAGCATTGTATCCTTCAATGCTAAAAATAATGGGTTACCCGGACTTATTTCATTCTCAATTGTATATCTGAGATTACCCAAAAGCTTTACGAGACTGGAAGTTTTATCTTCTGCACTACCGTCACCTTCATCGGCAATATCGTCAGCAATTCTTGCAAATGTATATACGGAGAAAAAAAAGTCTCGTTTATCGGCTGGAATTAATATAGAACCTACTGGAAAATTTTCATAATGCCCTAATGCTACTTTCTTACAAAATGAATAAGCTTCACTAAGATTGGAAACAGCGTATTTCCCGCCGTTCAAGTCAAGCAATTCATTTATATCCGATATTGACAGCTGCATTTCGCAATAAACAATTATGGTAATTCTTTATTCTTTAACACGATATCAATGACAATTTATTTAGCTTGACTAAGCGCTTATCAATATAACAAAAAAAGCCGGTTTCCCGACTTTTTTTGTTATTATCTTTGATATATTAGAATTCCCAACTTAAGCCGATACTTGGTAACACACCGATAGACTCCTGATATTCGGGTGCTTGAAGTCTTGTGTCCCATCTGATTCCGTTTACGTTCTTACGACCATATACATTTTGAATATCTACATAAAATATAAGCGTCGAACTTTCAAAATTCCAACGTCTGTCAATTCTCAAATCAGCTGAATTGAACCATGGCAATCTCTCGCCTTCATTGTATCTTGTAAAATCTTTAATGCCGGTATCGGTAAACGGTGTTGTAGGGATTCCTGTTGCAGCTCTGAACTTTGCAGATATTTCCCAATAATCGTCAATTCTCCATCCAAGTGCAATATTAAAAATAAATCTGCTGTCATAAGCTGAAGGTCTTTCAATGCCGTCAAGCGACGTAAAACGGGATTCTGCATAAGTTACACTGAATAATCCATAGATTGGTATGTCACTCAGCTTTTTCTGTATGAATATTTCAGCACCTCTGGACCAGCCCGTTCCGGTGCTTACAAGAGGTTCGAGTCCGAACGGAATATCCGAGCTGACATCATCGAATCCGGAAGGTGCGAGTACTGACTGAGGTCTATAGATCCTTGAAGGATAACTTGAATACTCTTTATAAAATACTTCAAGCTGAACTTTTACATCTTCAAGCGGAGTGTGCGCGTATCCTATCACAACTTGGTCTGCTTGTATCGGTTTCAATTTATTATCGGGATCACCAATCAACCAGATATAGCTCGGAGCTTGGTAGTATCTACCAATACTGCCAATAAATGATGAATTTTCATTCAGTGTATAGATATATGAAGCTCGAGGAGAGAAGTACAAGGCACCATCGGTAAAGTTGTAATAATCGAGTCTGCCGCCTACTGTAAATTTATGCTGTCCTATAGCATGACTGAGATTAATGTATGTAGCATTCCTAAATGCATTAAAACTCGTATCAAGACTTAAAGGTTGCGGATTACCTTCCATGTCAGTACGAATAAACCCGGGAATTAAAATTTTATAATCCAGAATACCGGCATACTTCATTTGATTACCTGCATGAAATTCAGTCTTCGAACCGAGCTGTAAATCAATATCAGACCTTAGTATGAGTTCCCCTTCCTCTGAGTCGTTCCTGAATATCTCCACTAAGTTAGAATCATTTTGGAAAGTAGTAAATCGGGTGTAGGATGTACCTCCCGTGACAGTCAAAAAGCCTGTTCCGAAAAGATGCTTCCATGTCAGACCTGAAAAATTCTGATATTGGTCCGGTATTGCCACTCTACTATTGCTAAATCTGTCATCCAATTCTTCATTATTCAGCTTTACGTCATTTATAGCTGAGACTGTCAGCAATGTTAGCGTGTTCCTCTGGTCAAGTCTGTAGTTTGCCTTACCTTGGAAATCCCAATATTGTGGTATGAAAGAAAATCCTGCCAATTGAAATATAAAATCAAGATAGCTTCGACGAGCACTGAATAGCCATGAACCATCGCCCGCAATAGGTCCTTCAAGGTTTAGACCGAAGCTCGTAGCACTGAGTGTAGCCTTACCACCGAATTGAGATTCGTTACCGTTTCTTAGTTGAATATTTGTGACCGATGATGTCTTATCGCCGTATTTGACTCCAAATCCACCGGCTGAAAAATCCACATTTCTCACAAAATCTAAATTTATTATTGATAAGGGTCCACCTGTTGAACCTTGTGAACCAAAATGATTTATGTTATTTACTTCGAGATTATCAACAATAAAAAGATTTTCAAACGGTGCTCCACCCCTGACAATCAAATCATTTCTACCGGCAGCTGTAACATTAACACCGGGCAACAGAGCAACGGCTCGAATAACATCTTCTTGCACACCGGGGGCACGACGAATATCTTCAAAATTTAAATTCTGTGTACTGGTCACAGCATCAGTCCGCTTTATGAAATAACTTGCTTTGACTTCAGCTCCCTCCAATTCGATTACCTTTTCAACAAGTTTAACTTCAAGAAATGCCGGTTTTCCTGCTCCTACCGGCACATCAGTTCTTACAAATAATTCATAGCCTATCAGATTAAACTGAACTTTCTGTATCCCGAAAGGTACTTCTTTTATTTCAAATGTGCCGTCTTTCTTGCTGATTGCTCCTTTATCAGTTCCAAGAACTCTTATGGTAACTCCAGCCAAAGGACTCTGCGTCATGGAACTCTCAACTCGTCCTGTGATGATTCCGCCTCTCTT
>JBAYPL010000192.1:0-5581 GCA_041677745.1 Kapaibacterium sp. (SeqCode) | reverse complement strand
GTAAACTGTCAGCAGTCTCAGGTGACCTGATATTGCTGATGCGAGACATAAAGTCCATTTTTTCCCTATCGGCAGATTGTTTGATTAAGCTGTCGGTGAATGTAGTAAGCAAATTATCTGTATAGTTTTCGTAATTAGGATTTACGGGTATTTCATGCTCAATGATTACAGTATCATGGACTGTCTCTGATGGTTTAGTAGCGACAGATTTCAAACTGTCCTTAGATTTTCTAAGAGAACTGATTTCTCGGAGTAAAAATTCATTGGACTTCAACTCAATTACATACTCTCCTCTTTCCTTGCCGTTTGAATAAGCAATATACGAATATTCTGGCTTTATGCTCGGACCATATACTATTGAAATATTCTCACCGGATTTTACTATCTCTTTCTGTCCGTTTTTATTGAAAACAATAATTCTTACACTATTGACACTTTGTGAAGATGCAGATTGATTCAAAGCGAGAGTAAACATCATAATCATTACGATGCCGGCAGCAAATTTAAATATTCGTTCTATATGGTAAATCTTCGCCACTTTCACCTGTTGCATAGAATTATCGGATTTAGACTTGACATAGCCTGAAGATTCATAATACTCAGGCGTTTATCGAAGGCATCCAAATGATTTGTAAAACATTCGGATACGATACGGTAGTAAGTTTCATTTAAGTATGGTTCGCTAAATTCCATCAAGGTTAAATTCTTCACTCCAGAATTATTTAATTCTTGTAATATCTTTTCAGCTTCACTCTTATTTTTGGTACTTGTAAACATAATAACATAGCAACTGCAAATACTGCCTGCTAATCTATTTTGTTCCTGTATCAGAGCATCGAATTCATCTCTGAGTATCTGTTGATTTCTATCTTCTGAGCTGTTGAATTTTTCCTTTTCAGCAAGCAGACTGTCCCTCATGGCAAGTTCGTTGACCAGTCGTTCTTTTTCGGCAGCTTGATCAGCTAATTCAGACTCGAGTTTCTTTAATTCATCAGTTTCAACGGAATCCCTGTTATAAGATTTTTCGAGCATTCTTTGTCTCATTAGTTCTTCTTCAGCTTTTAATTCCGACAAATATTTATTTGATTTAACAGAAGAGAATAGCACAGAAATTCCAAGATTCAATGATGAGGTCTTCCAAGAAGTTCCGCTGGTTATATTTCCAAAATCATGTCTGTAACTTATTTCCGGTCTGATTATTACGTTTGGTAATTGTTTGAAATACATGTTATATGATATACGACTAACTGCCGTGAATTGCAAAACATTCAATTCAGGAATAACTCCGCTGAATTCATTTCTGACTGATTTGCCGGTACTTATGCCGTTTGAGTCTGCAAAATATACCGTACCTGCGTCTGAAGAAATTTTTTCAAACTGTTTAAAGGAAGAATGTAAGGAATAGCTCATTGATAAGCCAGCTTCAAATTCAAATCTCCCATAGACCGGTAATGATGCTGTCACATCAAGATGCAGTCGTGTAATATCGAAATCCAAATTATGAGTAAAAACTCCGTCTGCCGGAGTACCGTTGAATGAAATTGTTCTATGCTCGGAAGAAACAAAATTACCTCCGCTGTAATTAACTCCTGCTCTGCCTTTCAAAGTCATTTCTTCAAGCTCATATTCTGTAAGTCCGCTAAAGAAAACATTATAACCAAGTGTCCCCTTATATTCCGGGCAACAACTAGGAATGTCCTTAAAACCTGAAAAAGAAGCTGTGTTAAATACCAAACCGGCACCGGAATTTATACCGTAAGCGAAACCGTCCTCAGACAATACCGAAGAAGGAAAAAGATATAGCACAAACATTATAATAAATTGTATTAATCTCTTCATGCCTACCTCGCAATAATGAGCTTATTCATTGTAAAATAGCCCATAGTGTTTAGCAGAAGATAATAATCACCTGTCAATAAATCACCTATATCCAGTGTAAATTCCGTGTATCCTGAATTTACCTTACCTTCAAATATAATTCTTTCTCTGATACCCAGTCTGTTTACAAGATGTATTTCTGCATCAGCAGAATTTTCCGTATAAATTTTGAAACTCATGCTTGAAGAAGCCGGATTCGGACTTATTGACTCGATTGATGGTGGATTAGATGCTGTTACCAATCTTGGTCCACCCTCAAAACAAATATCAAACAGACTGAACAAACCGGCATTTATCAAGACAGCCGGCTCACTAATATCATTAATTCTAACGTTTTCTAATGTGACATCAGTAGAAATTGAGTTGCCTAACATACTTGTAAAAGACATTACTTTGACTATATCATCTGAAATATAATTAGTATCAATATCTATTTGAATATATCTCTTACCGTCTATAATAATTCCTTTGTCAGGTCCGTTGGGATACAGGAGTGAAGCATTGAAAACAATCACGGCTTTGATGGACTTGACCCCGGTCTCGTAATACTTCCTATTCTTTACCAGTCTGATATTGATGAAAATCTCCTCACCGTCCATAGCCGTAATATCATCTATATTGAATACAATTCGGTCTTCAAATTTTACAAAATTATAAGGTTCCGATAAATCTGATGGACAGAGAAATTCATTTATGACTCTCACAGTATAAATACCATCGGCATCCGGCTGATATTCTGAAGAATTCGCATCGTCAATCAGCAAGCCGTCTTTATACCAATGGAACTGACCCTCTGCTTCAGCGTAGAGTATTCCATTAGATTCACTGATTATCGGTCTATCCGGTTTTGGATTAATAACAACCGAAAAACTGTTTGAATCCGAACACGAAGCGATACTTCTCTGAATAACTTTCAAACTTCCGGCACCAAGCTCGCTCCATCTTACTGTAATTTCCGGGTTGCCGAGCTCACTAATAATCTCCCCCCCACTAACAAACCATTCGTAAGAAAATCCCGGATTAACAGGCACCGAATAAACTTCTTCGCTCATACTGCAGACTTGATTGCTTCCATCAATGACGGGTACAGATTTCTGCAACATGATAATATTGTATAGATTATCAATGCTGACTAATCGCGGACTGGTAGAAACAATGCGTATTCTGTATTTTGTGCCGAAGGGCAATCCGTCAGGAATCAGGACATTTATTACACCACTTGTTTTCGAGATTATCTCTCCAATCATTGTATTTTGAGAATTGAAATTACCGTTTTCGTCAGACAATTCTACCATAAATTTATTATCATCTTGAAAATCCGCATCGCTTGCTACAACATAGCTAATAGGTATTTCCATACCTGAACAAAAGATATCGCCACTTATATTTTCAATGATAATCTTTGATAAATCCTTCAAATCAGCTTTATAAATTTTATCACGGGAACACAAAGCAAAAACCTCATTTACTGATGATGTAAATCCTTGTACGGGCAAATTTCCTAAACCGTTATTTACATTTTCCCAACTTAAGCCACTGTCAAAAGAAATGTACGCTCCTGATTCAGTTGAGCAAAATACATAATTACCCGATTTGTGCAATCTAATTATAAATTCATCTGTAAAAATATTGTCCTGCTTTGACCAACTGACACCGTTATCAGTGGAAATATGTATGCCGTCTGCAGCTCCTGCAATTATATTTAAACCGGATTTAATGATAGATTGAACTACATTGACAGGAGGGACACCATCATATATAAGTTCCCAATTCAGGCCATTATTATTAGTTTTATAAATTCCAATGTCGCATAAGACATAGAAGACATCACCATCTTTCAAAAATCCCAATGCCAATGCTTCGGAAGGCAGCTGTCTGGCAGCCCAACTTCCACCGTTATCATTCGAGATGAATAAGCTGCCTGATATAAGATTCCCGAGAGCATACAAGACTCCTGATTCGGAAATTACATCAATTATTACATAGCTGCTCCATGAAGACAAATTCCATGAGTTACCATTGTCATACGAGATATGCAAACCGTTATTTGTAGCGGCAAAAAGATTATCATCATTATAAATAATCTTGAATATTGAAGAAAATTCTTCGGGATTGTTCTTGGGACTATTTTCTAACAATTTCCAGGAGCCACCGGAATTCGAGGAATAAAATATGCCGTTATTTGAAGTACCTACAAAATATTCACTCCCTTTTATTAACATATTGTTTACGTGCAAATTGTGTATGTCTTGAACCTGAACTTCTTTTTGAGAATTTGTTGTATTAATCCTGATGATACCGTCTTCAAAACTGCCGACAAAAACGTAATTTAGTATTCGTGTCAATCCACTTGTCAGGTGTTGTCTGTGCCTAAATGTGGAATCATACACCATGTTCCAGTTTTCTCCGTTGTCAGAAGAAACAGAAATGTGATATTCCAGACGGTCACTGAGAGGAATTACGGTCGAAACACTGACAAGACTGCTCGAAATATCGAGACCGATGACGCGATTATTCATGAATATATCTTCCCGATAGGGATTAATATCTTCCGAACCTACGCTTTTTTTATAAATATTATAATAAAATCCGTTTGATGCCAAGCTGTCGAACATACAGAAATAAAGCTCATCTTTTATATTGAACAATCTGTAATATTGTATATTTTGAAAATCATTTATCTTTAATTGTTTCCAGTTTGTCGAACCTTTATCTGTAACAAACAAAGCTTCATTATTAATCAAGTAAATGAAATTTTCATGCTCTTCATAATCAATTATATTTTTGTCAATTGTCCCTAAGGGTAATTGAACCCATGAATTACCGCTGTCGAATGAGCTGAGAATCCCCTCAGTGGTAAGTAGAAGAACCTCTGAGCCCTGAATTTTCATTTTATTTACATTATATCTACTACCGTCAATAATTCCGTTATGAGTATTAATCCAAGATGCTCCTCTGTCTGTGCTTATGAAAATCCCCCAATTCATAGCCGAAGCTATTATCACATTATTATGAACCAGCATATATTCGCACAGACGCAAGGGATGATTCGGAGGAGTGATTCTATTCCAATGAGCTCCGTTATTGGTACTTTTGTAAATACCGGAATTAAAAGCATTCGCATAAATTTCATTCTGCCCTGAAATGATATTATATACAGTACCCCCTGCCGGTGAATTGATTGAAGACCAATACCCAAACAAATCAGTCTGAAAGTTGATTGCGATTATCCCAAATAACAAGCATATCAGAGATTTTATCTTTATTACATTTGCAGTCATCAGTACATCAAAATTTTTGCAACAAAAGCAGCTCATGATTTCAATGACGATAATGATTCACATTTTGTCCAATCTTACTAAAATAATTTATCATTATTGGAAATAATTCCTGTTACACTCGGTGTGGTTCCGGTAATTTTTACTATTTTGGTTCCCAATTCATACCTTCGCAGGGAATATGATTTTTCGACACATGTACATCATAGATTTGACATGTTTGAGCTCCCTGATTGAAATGTCTGCATTTACCACACAGTGTATCTTCTTCGAGTGTTTTGATTCTTTCACTGAACTTCTGGTATTGTTTGAAAGCAGGAAAAGCGACGAAGAACCAAATTACGAAGAATGAATACCACCAATATTCATTGAAATCCGTATATCTTATAAGGAATAATGTTAGAATAATTACAATTGAAGTCCGT
>JBAYPL010000191.1:0-5612 GCA_041677745.1 Kapaibacterium sp. (SeqCode) | reverse complement strand
TACTGCCGATGGATTAAACCGCTATGACGGATATAATGTCAAAAGTTACCGTCAAAGATTCAATGATACCACCTCGATAGCAAATAATTTCATAAACACGATATTTCATGACCATAGAAACGGATTTTGGATAGGTACTGATGACGGATTGAGTTTCTATAGTATCCGTACAGACAAATTTAAGAATTTTTTAAAAGGAAAAGGGTACAGAGTTGTTGATGGTGCCTTGATTAATGATTTTGCCATAGCCATGATAATAAGTAATAACGGCATTTATGAGCTGTATGAGTTCGATGTTACGCGAGATAAATTGACAAAAATTGAATGCGAGATAAGTGGCTATGAAGTAAAGATAAAAAAAGACTATATGAATAGGATTTGGGTTGTGACACAAGAAAGTATCATAAAGTTAAATTGGGATACCGGATTGTCAGTCAGTTATATTTTCAGACTACCCGATAATTTGCCGATAAAAGACTTCGATGTGTGTTTGGACGATAAGCTCTATGTGGCTTCTCATAATGAAATATTTATTTATGACATGAATTTCGGACTACAAAGAAAAGTTGATATTCCATATCATAACTCCGGTATCAGATGCATCAAAACTGACAACAATTTCAATCTTTGGATTAGCTCTGTTAATTCAGATGGTATTTTGCTATATAACTATTATGAAAATAATTTTAACATATTTAATGATGAGAACTTAGACGGTAGTATCATTATAAACAATATTAGAGTGATATTTCAAGATGCAGGCTCAGTGCTTTGGTTTGGTTCCGACGGTGGAGGAATACTAGTACATAACCTAGCGAAGCAAAAATTCAAAACATTAAAATATAATCCCAAAGATTTCAATTCTCTTAGTATAGATTTTCCCAAAGGTATGACTTTTGACAGGAAGGGTAATCTATGGATATCAACTGTACTTGGAGGATTAAACAAATATAACATAAATAGCAATAAGTGGGAACATTACAGCAGCGAGCAAAATAATCAGCGACATGTCAGCAGTAATACCGGCTTAGCAGTTTTTACAGACTCAAAAGGAACTGTTTGGTATGGTTCGAATAAGCAAATTGATACTTTAAATGTGAATAGCAAACAGTTTCGGAAATTCGCGACAATACCTAATGTACAATGCTTTTTTGAAGATAAAAAGGGCAGGCTTTGGATAGGTAATAGTGAAGACCTGTTCTTATATAACAGTAGCGACAACAGTATAACACGAATCGGTGATTTGATTGCCGATAAATCAAGATGGCAGCAAAAATATGTGTATTCGATTTGCGAATCAAATGAAGGTATCATCTGGTTTGGTACAAATGATGGACTTTATTCATTTAATCAGTCAGATGCGGAATTAAAACATTATAAATATGATGATAAAGACGCCAGTAGTTTAAGCAATAATTATGTACTGACTCTCTTGAACGACAGTCGGGGAAACTTGTGGGCGGGTACAAGATACGGTTTGAATTTTTACCAAAAAGAAACAGATGACTTCTTCCGATTGACGAGTGCAGAAGGTCTTTCAAATTCATTTATCTATGGAATAGTCGAAGATTTAAATTCCGAATACTGGATTTCAACTAATCGCGGCTTAAGTAAGATGATATTTAAGAATACTGTTCACTATTCGTTTCGAAATTTCACAAAAACCGACGGTTTACAATCTAATGAGTTTAATACCAACTCCTATTGTAAATCCGAAGACAATTACTTATTCTTCGGAGGAGTTGGAGGCATAAATTACTTTCACCCGGATTCATTAGGTGAAAATAAGAATTTACCCAATGTTGTCATCACTAAGATACTTATGTTTGATTCTGATTTCAATACTGCTGTGAATCCAACGGTACTGGATGAATTGAAGCTTCCTTATCATAAGAATACACTGTCATTTGAATTTACGGGCTTAGATTTTGCTGCTCCCCAATTGAACAGGTATGCGTTCTATCTTGAAGGACTTGATACAGGTTGGGTTTACTCGGGTAATACTAGATTTGCAAGATATCCGAATCTGAAGCCGGGCACGTACAAATTTAGAGTTAAGAGCTCAAATAATGACGGAATATGGAATGAAACAGGAAGAACACTCATAATTGAAATAAATCCTCCTATTTGGTTAACACTCGAATTCAAGATATTCTCAATATTGTTATTAGGAAGCTCTCTTGTCATTGCATATAAAACACGTGTCAGAAGTATTAATAATCGAAATAGAGAATTGACAGAGATTGTTAATAACAGGACTGAGGAACTAAAACGTAAAAATAATATGTTGATTAAGCACGCTGTCGAAATCACAAAGATTAATCAATCGTTGGAACGACGTGTAGCAGAACGTACTTTTGAACTTCAGCAGGCTAATGATAAACTGCTGAATATTCTGGATGATATCACGGAAAGTAAGTCTGATTCGCTGAAAGCAATCATCAAGGCACAGGAAGATGAGAGGTCGAGATTTGCAAAGGACTTACATGATGGCGCAGGACAGTATCTGTCATTCCTCAAGTTTAATCTGAATAATATCATGGCAAAGCTTGATGATGATAATATAAAAGATAATTTGAAAGAGCAGATTAAATTAATTGACAATATAGTCAAAGAGCTACGTCAATTTGCCTATTCACTAATGCCGCCGGTATTGGAAAGAATAGGTTTGACAGCTGCTATTGAAGAATTGATAGAAATTTTTAAATCGCAAACAAACATAAAATATGATTTTTACATTCAAGAAAAAAAGAAACAATTTCCCAAGTATGTAAAAATCCATATTTACAGAGTGGTTCAAGAAGTTTTGAATAACGCAGTCAAACATTCAAATTGCTCAAAAATAAGTTTTCAGATGCTCTCATATCCAAAAAATCTGCTCATAATAATTGAAGATAATGGTAGAGGTTTCAATCCTGCCACAAGTAAAAGCGGTATGGGTTTGAAAAACCTTCAAAGCCGTATTACATTGATAAATGGTAAAATTGATATAGATTCACAAACCAATCATGGTACAACAATAACAATAGAGGTGCCGTTTTGAAAGACACAATAAAATTATTTCTGGTTGACGACCATAAAATGATAATTGATGGGATAAAAATGATATTGTCAAGATATGACAATATTGAGGTCGTCGGCTTTAGTACTAACGGGAAAAAAGCGCTGACCGAAGCAGAGGTCTGCGAAAAGATTGACATCTTCATCATTGATATTAACCTCCCTGACATTGATGGTCTGTTAGTAATGAGTGATTTAAAAATCCGTTTCCCTGAAGCTAAGTTTATTGTCCTGTCAATGCATAACAACAAAAACATAATCAGAAATGCTTTCCAAAAGGGAATCATGGGCTATGTGCTTAAAAATGCCGGAGAGGAAGACTTGATTGAGGCTATAGGTCATGCTAATGACGGGAAAAAGTTTGTATCGAGTGATGTAATTCCCAATATTATTGAAAGTTTCACAGAGTCAGAACCACATGATGACCCTGCTCTCCTTACTGATAGAGAAATAACAATAGCCAAACTGACGGCAAAAGGACATACTTCCGGTGAGATTGCTGCAGTACTTTTTATTTCACCGAGGACTGTGGAAACCCACAGACGGAATATCATGCATAAGCTCGGATTGCGTGGTCATAGTGAATTGATTAAATATGCAATTCAATCCGGTTGGATAGATATATAATAATCAGTTTCAATAATTTTCTTTCTCAAACGATATAAAATTTAGTTATTAGGATTTTATTAATCGGAATGATATATGAAACACTTTATGATTAAACTTGTTTTTTGTATGTTTATTCTTACGGTTTTTAACTTGTTTGCACAAGAAGACAAAGCAGAAAAAACATCAAAACCACCGCGTCCGGCTGACGTTCCTGAGATTGTACTTTTCCCGGATTACAGGACCAGCATCTACTTCGATGCAGACAATAAATTTCAAGTCAATAGTGAAGATTATAAAAGGCTCTATGCAATCGCTGAATACCTGATTCAGAATCCGGAAAGGAGTGTCCATTTCAGAATATGGCAACACGAAAACGAAGAACCGGAAATCCGTGAAAAGCGTAAGCAAGAACTTATTGACAGACTTACTGAGATTGGCGTGATGAAAAATAGGATATTATTTAAACTCGAACGTCCTATAATACCTCAGGATACAAGTGATGTTTTTACACCTGAAGAATTAATCAAAGCTCGAAGAGCTGATTTACGTTTGATAAGGTGATACAGCAACGCTGTGTCTTCCCTTATCCCTTAATTAACTAAAAGCTCGGTCAAAATAATGGAACGCATACTTGTTATTGAAGATGAAGTTGAAATTCAAGCAAATATTCAGGATTTACTTGAAATTCACGGTTATGAAGTATTAACAGCGGGCGATGGCAGGGCAGGTATTAACTTAGTTATCAGCTCATCACCCGACTTGATAATTTGCGATATTAATATGCCGATAATGAATGGACTGGACTTAATTAAGGAACTTAAACAATATCCTGAATTCTATACTATTCCGTTTCTCTTCCTGACAGCCAATGCAAGCCAAGACTCTGTACGAATCGGCATGGGGCTTGGGGCAGATGACTACATAACTAAACCGTATAAGAGTTCTGAGCTTGTTGAAGCTGTTGAAGTAAGACTCGAAAAAAGCAAAAAGCTCAAAGAACTGTTTCTTACAAAAATTGAAGAATTGAAAAAGAATATTTCTTTCTCGATTCCACATGAACTGCGTACACCTCTGAATGCAATAATGGGATTTTCCAAGCTGCTGATGGGTAATGTCAAGGATTTCGACAGTAGCGAGATGGAAAATATCATCGGTCATATTCATGATTCCGGCGCAAGATTACTACGACTCATTGAGAACTATACTTATCTTAATAACTTTATATCAAACAGTATCACAGCTGAAAATATCAAGGAGCCTCATACTACTGAGCCGTCAGTAGTGATTAAGAAAGCAGTCCTTAATGCAGTTAAGCATTATGCTAAGAATCTAAGTCCACTTTTTGATTTGTGTAATGACAAAGTGCTTCAAATCAACGAAGAATATTTCTACAAATTAGTTTTCGAAATTGCAGACAATGCCTGCAAATTCTCTGATGAGGACAAGCAAGTTAAGGTCGTGAGTATATACAGTAAAGATTTCTTTATCGTCAAGATTGAAAATTATGGTAGAGGAATGGACAAAAATGAAATAAAAGATGTTGATGCTTTTATGCAGTTTGGCAGGGAAGAGTACGAACAACAAGGATTGGGACTTGGATTGGCAATAGTTAAAAAGATTCTTGGCACTATCGGGGGGAAATTACAAATTGACAGTGTGCTATACGATTTTACCGCTGTAAGAATTTACATCCCGCTTGCTCAAGATAACACTTGATTGCTGATTCATCTTGAATATCAAAAATGAGATTGATGATAATTATTCCTCTCACTATTCTCATAGACAGTTGTAAAAAAACATTAAAATTATAATGACCAAAAAATACAAAGAAATTCAATGTTATCATTAACCTGCTTAGCGTCTGTATTTATATTGTTTTATTCTTCCGTAATGAAGCTCAAGATTTTATTCCCATAATAATTTCCTTGTATTAATCTTAATCC
>JBAYPL010000190.1:0-5646 GCA_041677745.1 Kapaibacterium sp. (SeqCode) | reverse complement strand
TCCTGTAATCAAGCCAAGACATGTATCACTGCGTTTATGCAATTCCTCAAGGAGTTCGTAAACTCCGGGGAGTACTGTAATATTCTCCGGTACTGAATGTGCTTCAAACATAACAAACATTTTTCTCCATATCTCCGGAAGCATATCAAGAGCTTCATTATAAGACATACCGATATTTTCGGTTATTGATTTGATGATTTGCAAATCGGTCATACCATGAAAATTTGGTATAGCCGAGTCGGGTATTTCTCTTCCAAAGAGTTCTTTTAGCATTTCTGCAAAAAGTTCTTTTGCAATACCGTGTCGAAAATTTAAGATAGTTCCATCAATATCAAACAAAATAAGAGATTTCATTATGTTTTATTACATTTATAAAAAGTATATGACGTATTTTTCAATACAAGTATTTTCATTTTCAAAATTCAGATTGTTTTTAATTTATTTTTTACGATATTTGAATATATTAATTATTCAATTTTCTATTAAAATTTTTGAAATTGACCAATATACTTAGAAGAATATTCATTATTGCTTTTTTAGCATCATTAGCCTCGGTGAATTTGGAAGGTAATGAAATTTTCGATGATATTTTTTCACAGAGATGGAGATGGATTAAATATAACCGTAGTTATGGACTTCCGTCGAACAAAATAAACGCAATAATAGAGACTCCCGGAGAAGTCATTTGGGCTTTGTCATCCTCCGGGATTGCTTATTTTGACGGTTACAGTTGGAGTGAGAATAAAAGTTACGGCATAGATTTCAATAAGGTCAACTTTTACCATCCCAGCTACAATACCGGTGTCATTCTCGTTACTAGCGACAATGAGATGTTTACAGTCAAGAACGATACGATTATCAAGAAAGAATTATATTTTAAAAATGAAAAAGTAAAAATTCACGATGCAGTTGAAACAGGAAAAAACCGCTATATTGTAACAGGAATTTCAAAAGACGGCAAAAATGCAGATTTATACTTGGTGAAAGGTAATTTCGTTGAGAAATTTATGATTGATTTCAGTATTGACTTTTCTAAATCAACCAAGTTTATCACTGACAGCAAACGCAATGTTCTTTTGCAAGCAAACAATAAACTTTATTTATTCAAGAACGATGGATTTGAGAAATTCTATGATGGAGGAGCGGATTACAGTACGACTTCATTTATGGTCATGGTTGATGAGAATACTATACTCTTCGATGTTATGAGCAAGATTTATACATCAGAGCTCAAAGCATATAATTTTACCGAAGGAACCATCATAAATCATACTTACCTTCCATTTATCAAAATTCTAAGCCTATATGTCACAGAAGACAAAAAGGCAATCGCTATGTACTCCGATAACAAATTGAGACAGATGGATTTATTGAATGGAGGTATCAAGGAAATTGACATTCCACCATTTATTGATGTACTTTACTATGTTGTTAAAACAAGTAATAATGATATCTGGCTCGGTACCAATGATGGTTTATATGTGTTCAATACTGACTCTGAGCTTTGGAATTACCTTATTGACGAAGAAACAGATTACAATTCAATCAATGCAATAATCAGAAGAGCCGATTCAAGTATTGCTGTAGGATCAACCGGTGGATTGACAATTTACGGAAAAGACGGAAGAAAACAAAAATTCGCTAGTCTTGAAGGTACCACGATAAGCTCAATAACAGGATTGGTTGCCGATGATGATGATGATATCTGGATTAGCAGCGGTTCGGGATTTACCGGTGCATTCAAGTTCAAAGATAATAAATGGCAGAAATTCGGCATAGAGCAAGGTCTGCCTGAGAATCACTTCCATAAATTGGTAAAGAATCACAAAGGTGAAATATGGTTCCTTCCCATAAGTATTAATCCTAATGATACAAGTAACCAGATTGTGTATCTGAAAAACAATGAGTTCAAAAAATATAAAAACCCTCTATTACATAAAAGAAGAATATATGACTTCGCCGAGAGACGGGACGGAAGAAAATACTTCGCAACTGATAACGGACTTATCAAAATAGGCAACAATGATACAGTTTTGTATGACAGACTCGATAACCTTTATAACAATAAAGAAGTATTCACTCTTTCACTCGACAGCAATGATAATGTTTGGTTTGGAGGAAGACACAAATTATGTGGAATGATTGACAGCAAGGATTCCGTTATTATACCCATAGCAGTTAAGGAGTATAACATTGAAAATGTCTGGAATATCCAAATTGACAACCAAAATCGTGTCTGGATTGCTACACAATTTGGTTTGTATTGTATCATTGATGATGTTGCTGTACATTTCAACAAAGTCAATGGTCTAAACTTCAATAAGCTCTGGCCCCTGATGTTTAAAGACAATAAGTTATATGCCGGCTCACTTGGTAACGGAATAAACATCTTGGATTTGTCCGGCAGATTGCACAGTAAACTTAAAATGGTGAATGAAAGCTTACTCACTGCGCATGACGAGATGATAGTCAAATGGAACATATTTGGTTTAATGAGTCCTACTACACCTTCTGAGTTTTTTATTCGACACAAAATTAACGGCGAGGACTGGAGTAGCTGGATGAAGAACGGAACAATTACTCTTTCCGGACTCAGTGAAGGTCATCATAAATTTTTTATCCAAGCAATGGATAATTTTGGTAATTATAAGTCAAATATTGATTCACTCGAATTTACTGTAACTCTGCCGTTTATCAAGACAAAGTTTTTTTACGCTCTGCTAGCACTGTTGATTGTCATGACATTATTGGGTATTTATTATTTTACAATGTACCGGTTAAAACTCAAAGCCAATAGAATTATCGAGAATAAAAACAAGCAAATCATCAAGATAAATCAAATTCTTGAACAAAAAAACAATGAGATTACAAACATGAATAAGGATTTAATCGAATTAAATTCATTGAAAAGCAGAGTTTATTCGGTTGTTGCACATGACATGAAAAACCCGTTAACATCTCTCATGCTAAACCTTGATTTTCTCAAAAGAAACGCTGATAATTTAAGATCTGATGTTGCAAACGACAAAATTACACGTTCCCTTGATACTCTAAGATTATTAAATCATCTTTCAGACAATGTACTCAAATGGTCATCATCACACGATAAGGAGTCTTTTTTCAATCCCATAATGTTGGAAGTCTCATCGCTTGTTGAAGAAGTTATTGAGCTCTACAAAAATGAATCCGAAAATAAGAGGATTTCTTTTGTTAATGAATTTAATCGAGGAATATATATACAAGCTGACAAGAATATGCTTGAATCAATCATAAGAAACATACTGTCCAACGCTATAAAATATTCATACCCGGACTCTGAAATTATAATCAATATAAAACAAGAAATGGGTTTAACAGTTATAAATATAAGTGATTCAGGAATCGGTATGAGAAGTGAGGAAATTCATAACATTCTCTCAATGAATCTGCCCAAATCCAAGCTCGGCACCAGTAAGGAACAAGGCTCCGGATTCGGATTGATGATAACTTTGGATTTCATTAAGAAACATAGAGGTAACCTGAATATTCATAGTGAAATCGGCAAAGGCTCTACGTTTGAGATTTCACTCCCAGTCTTACAACCGGAATCAACGTTTAGCCGCTCTTAAAGCATTAGAATTTACAGTAAATTTCAAATCTTGATATGCATCCGGCTGTGCATTAAATTTCAATTCACCGATAAATCCTATCATTGCTGCATTGTCAACACAATACATCATATCAGGTGCAACCATTTTAATACCGGCTTGATTGCATTTCACATTCATCATGTGCCGAAGCCCACTATTAGCCGATACGCCACCGGCAATGATAATTGACTTGACTGAGTATTTTTTTGCAGCTCTTATGGTTTTGACTGTCAAAACTTCAACAATTGCCTGCTGAACGGAAGCTGCTAAGTCCGGCATAACATCTTCCGGAATACCTGAATGGAAATTTTTATGAATAAAATATCTAACAGAAGTCTTCAAGCCGGAGAAGCTGAAATCATAATTATCATCATGCAGCATCGGCTTAGGGAATTCGTACTTATGAGCATTTCCTAATTTCGCGAGTTTGTCTATATGAGGTCCTCCCGGATAAGGCAGTCCCATCAATTTAGCAATTTTGTCAAATGCTTCACCTGCTGCGTCATCTCTTGTCATACCGACAACTTCATAATCATCGTAAGACCTTACAAGGAAAATTACCGTATGACCTCCGCTGACAACAAGGGCTGTAAAAGGAAATTCAAGATTGTTGTCCTGAATAAAGCCGGAGAATAAATGTCCTTCGATATGATTTACCGGTACTATTGGTAATTTGTATTTTAAAGCCAATCCTTTTGCGAAATTTGTGCCAACAATTAAACTGCCGGCAAGTCCGGGACGATTAGTCACAGCCAATGCATTTATACTGCCAATATCAATCCCTGATTTGTCTAAAGCCTCATGAGTAATATCAGAAACCGACACTAAATGTGCTCGAGACGCTAATTCCGGTACAACACCCCCGAATTTGGAATGGAAATATTGAGACGATATGATATTACTCAATACTACTGAATTATCAACTACTGCAGCCGATGTTTCATCACATGATGATTCTATTGCCAAAATCATGTCAGCTTAACTCCTTTCTCAAAATTTCAAGTGCTTTCACGGCAGCTCTTTCGCGATTCATGTTTCTATCTTTGCCAAAATGGCACTTAACAGCATAAGTTTTTTCTTCATCCGAATAGGCAATAAATACTGTACCAACCGGTTTATTTTCAGTCCCACCATCGGGTCCGGCAACTCCGGTAATTGAAATACCAATATCCGTATTACATTTCATTCTAACACCAAGTGCCATTTCACAAGCTGTTTGTTCCGAAACAGCTCCGAAAGTCTCTAATGTGGATTTATCCACATTCAGTAACTTCATCTTCATTTCGTTTGAGTAAGATATCACTCCTCCCGTGAAATATTCGGATGAGCCCGGTACTTCAGTAATCAAAGCTCCAAGTAATCCGCCAGTGCAAGACTCTGCGACTGCAAGTGATTTAGATTTTGTCCGCAGGATATGTCCAACAAACTGCTGAAGACTGTCATTATCATAGCCGAATATATATTGACCGGCTTTATCAATAATTAATTGGTTCATTTCATCAATCAATTTTTCTGCTTCAGACTTTGAACCGGCGTTAGCACCTATACGAAGACGGACGGTACCGGCGGAGGGCAGAAATGCGAGCTTGACACCATCCGGGAAGCTATCGGGACTGCCGATAAGTTCTGCGAGGTCAGACTCGAAGATACCACTGGTTTTAATAGTCCTGTAAATTTGCACATTGCCTGAATTTTCATTAAAAAACTTAATGGCTAAGGGTACAAATTCATTTACAAGTATATCTTTCATCTCCGCAGGAACTCCCGGCATAGCCAGTATATATTTCCCATCATGACTGAATAGAATTCCGGGTGCAGTGCCGACTCTGTTTCTTAGAGCAGTGGACTTAGACGGAATAAGAGCTTGGGCTTTATTCATCTCGGACATATTCCTGTTTCGAGATTTGAACCATTTTTGAAGATGTTGCAATGTATCCTGATGAAGCACCAAATCATCCTCGAAGAAGTCACATAGGACAGATTTAGTAATATCATCATGAGTAGGTCCGAGTCCTCC
>JBAYPL010000189.1:0-5662 GCA_041677745.1 Kapaibacterium sp. (SeqCode) | reverse complement strand
TCCGTTAAGTCAAGAATGTCATAGTACTGACCGGCAAGCACCGGATCGGTAACCGGCCCTCCGGAGGCTTTGCGGATCTCCATGAGCGCCTCCTGGTAAGCGCCGTTTTCGATCAGGGAGGGAATTGCACTTGGCTCACCTACGGCCATATCCTGAGCAGGCTCCTTTGACGATGACACACTGTTTTGATGGAACACGCTTTCAAAATCGACCTTGTAGCCGGCTTTTTCCTGGTACTGGAAAAGAAAGTAGCCCAGCAGGTGATACGAGGTGATCAGATAATAGCAGGCAAAAAGAGCGGCAATCAAGTGGCCTGCGGCCAAAGGCAGCGTGTCCCATATGACGCGGATAAGAGCAGAAGGAATAAGAAGAAAAATGAAAAGAAAGAAAATTAAAATTGCACCTTCTCTTTTGTCAGCAGATTTTGCCAATCTTGGTAGAGATGTCGAAATGTGTGATAAATATGGAGCTGATATAATTCATCTTGATATAATGGATGGCCATTTTGTTCCGAATATTACTTTCGGACCTCAGATTGTTAAAAGTATAAGACCTTATACAAAACTTCCATTCGATGTCCATTTGATGATTGAGGATGCCGACAGATATATTCCTGATTTTGTCAATGCAGGAGCCGATATGATTTCGGTTCATGTTGAGGCAAGCAGGCACTTACATAGATCCTTGTCACTGATAAAATCATACGGTATATCCGCCGGTATTGTACTGAATCCTGCAACCCCGTCAGAATTTGCCTACGAGGCAGCCGAATACTGTGATTTTATTTTATTGATGTCTGTTAATCCCGGATTCGGCGGACAGAGTTTTATACCTTCGTTCTTACGAAAATGTGAGAGTATTGCCAACTTCTTAGATAATAATTCCTATAATCATATTGAAATTGAAGTTGACGGCGGTATTAAGGCTGACAATATACGTTCTGTGACTGATGCCGGTGCTAATATAATAGTAAGCGGCTCAGGAGTATTTACAGGCAACATAAAATCCAATATTGAAGCATTAAAACAAAACTCAAATTAATCTTTATGTCAATTATTATTCAACAACAAAGGCTTAATTTCCATTTACAAATAATTTAGGACTTTTGCCTTAATATCTCATAAAGAATGATTCCGCAGCTGACAGAAGCATTTAGGGATTCAATTTTCCCAAGTATTGGAATTTTTACGAGTTGGTCACAATGTTTTTGAAGTGAGGGTTTCATACCTTTGCCTTCATTTCCGATAATAATTACAGTTGGTCTGTCATAAATATCAGCCGTATAATTCATTTTTGCATTGAGTGAAGTGCCTGTTATCCAGAAACCCGAGTCCTTCAGTTTTTTTATGGCTTGAATCATATTTACGGTTTTACAGATTTTAAGATAATTCAAAGCCCCGGCTGAAGCTTTCACAGCTACCGGTGTGACCGGTGAAGAGTTTCTTTCCGGCAGTATAATGCCGGCTACACCGCAACATTCAGCAGTTCTGGCTATAGCTCCTAAATTTTGTGGGTCATTAATTTCATCAAGCATAACAATGACCGGATTTTCCTCTTTGGAGAATCCGAATTCAATTAATTCATCGAGGTCAGAATATGAAACTATGCTTTTTTGAGCTATTATGCCCTGAGTCTTGGCGTCATTTCCGAAAAGCTTTGTAGCGAGAGCATTGAATTTGCTCTTATCGAATTGAGTAACCGGTACTTTCATCTTTCTTGATAAGAAGACAATCTGCTCAATTTGTCTTCCTTGCAGACCGAATGAGTAATAAACTTTCTCAATTTCATCACCGGATTTCAGAGCTTCAAGTACTGCATTTCTACCATAAATATAATATTGGCTTTCACTTTGCATGATTAATTTACTTAATTAAATATTTAAAGAATGCAAAAGTAATCAATTTTCTTCAGTTATGTATAAATATAAAAATGCCGGACAAAAATATTGACCGGCATTAATTTATTTTTCTTAATTTTTGGGAGATGAGTCTTCGTCATCATCATCCCATTCTTCATCTTCATCAATTTCTTCTTCGTCATTCCACTTCTCGTCATCGTCATCCCAATCGTCATCATCATCTTCAAAAAATTCGCCATCAAATTCTTCTTCATCAAAAACTTCCTCTTCATCGAAGAGATCTTCATTGATTTCATCTTCATCAATTTCAGAGAAATCAGTAATATATTCATCACTCAATCTGAGGAAGTCGGCTGGCATCGAAATCTCTTCAGTCGTAGCGAAGTCTTTAAGTAATTCCATGATTTTATTTACCTTTATAAGATCAGAATATTGTCCGTTTTCTTTAATCAAATCAATTGCTTCTCGCATAGAATCATCATTCATGTCGGGAAGTTTCATTGATCGTATGTAATCTGCATAATCATCTTCTTCTAATTCTATCTTTTCAGCTTCCGCAATTTTCAAAGCTATCAATTGAAAAGCAAGAGAAGTCTGTGCATTTTGGAAAATTTCAAACTGTTTGTCCTGCTGTAATGACTTAAATGAATCCTGTCCGTTCTGTTGTTCATAATTTTGTATGGCGGTTCTCATTACAAATCTGGTAGGAACTTTAATTTTATTATTATTTATCAAAGTGTAAATTATATTTTGCTCAAAAATCTCTTTAGTTTTTGAGTCCCATAAATCTTGCATCTGAAGTCCGATATACTCTTTTAAGTCTTCGTAGCTTTCCAAGTCTTTTCTTGTGATGTATTTGATGAATTTTTCATCAATTTCTGCAGGAATTATTTTCCATATTTCTAATATTTCAAGGAATTTTGGAGTCTGCTCTTCCTCTTTACTTTTATGGTCGTGCTCATGGTCATGGTCATGCTCATGTTCATGGTCATGCTCATGTTCGTGGTCGTGCTTATGCTCGTGGTCGTGGTCGTGACTGTCTTCCTGAACATCATTATCATCTTGAGCAGGCTTATTAAATTGGTTTAAATCAACAGTATAACCAACTTGTTTTCCAACCAGGTCTTTGAACAACTCATCATTGAAATATCTATGATAAAGGTCAATGAAAAAAGGTGGATTTTCGCCTTGTTGGCTTTCTTTCATCTGCACTTTTAATCTGTAGAACAAATCTTCAACTACATCAGAAGATTGCAATTTACCGTAACGATACGATAAAATTTTAATATGTTCTTCAACCTCTTCGTCGGTAACTGCATGGAAAGGTTCTTTCACGACCAGACTCTTATAATCAGCGAGCTCAAACGGAGGAAAACATTCATACTTTAGAGTAATTTCTACATTATCGTTAAGATGTTTAATATCAGTTATTACCGGCTCATCAACTACATTAATGTTTTCTTCTTTTAATATTGATTCCAAATTTTCATTGGCAAGTTTAACAGCAGTATCTTGCATAAGAGCATCTTTGTGCATGGATTTAATCAAATGTGTCGGCACCTTTCCCCGTCTGAATCCGGGTAGCTGAACATCTTTAGATATTGCTCGAACTTCTGCATTGAAAGCTTTTTCAAATTCAACATTATCAACTCTGAGAATCAGGGTTTGTTCAGGTTCTGTTCTGTCTAATATTTCTCTTTCCAAGATTAGCCTGCGAAAATAAGTATAAAACAAGTACGGACGGAGAGACTCGAACTCTCACACCTCGCGGTACTAGATCCTAAGTCTAGCGCGTCTGCCAATTCCGCCACGTCCGCTTTTTTACAAACTTCAAAAATATTAACAATTTATGAAATAGCAAAATATTTTTTTCAAAAACTAGTAAATTCAATCATTTTTTTTGATTTTCTTTTTCTGAAATATTCATAAATATGAATATTCATCATAAGTAACATCATGCTGTATATACTATCTTCGACAGGTATGGTACCAATCCTGATTCCGAGATTTTCCGCCATATTATATTCCACTACTGGCAGTCCCGTGAGAAATCCGTTTACAATTGAAAATGGCAGCAAAGTGACAAAGTATGTCATCAAAAATCTACCAAGCCAGTCAGGTTTGATAAACAGTGTAATCATGAGTAAATATATACCTTGTAAGGAAAACATCACAAATGTGTAAGTTTTATCATAATTTATCAATGCGATAGTTAAAATCAAAATTCCGAGTATGAATAAAATAACTCTTGCATAATTTACTAAATAATCTTTCTTTAGGTAATAATTAAGCACTTCATAAATAAATACACAGGAATATGGCACAGTAACAAAGAACAACATCTCTTCAAGAGGCAGATTTATAAAATATATGCCTATAATAAATTCATCATTGAATGACCATACACCGGCTTCCGTCTTTAAAATATCCCATACTATAAATAAGACCCCGGTTATCATTATTGACGGTAAGAGCTGCTTCCACTTTGTGTAATATTTAACCCTGTGTTCAAAACTTTGGGCTAATGGATAGCTTATTGTCAACAAATTAATGATTAAGTATGTGTATTCGCCGAACATTATTTTATTCTTGAAATCATATATAACGATTCTGACAAAAAACATTGAAATTAATTATCTTTTATCTACGTTTATGAATTATGATTCTGAACTATTTGATATTTATATTGTTATTATCAACTTTCGCTTCTTATGCTCAAATGCCTGAGAAGTGTTTCAGTATTGACAGAAGTATAGTATCATGGCGTAGCAAGGATTCTGCTACTAATGTAAGTACCAATCTCCCTTACGTTGAATTGTTTAAAGTTTATCCGAATCCTGCTGCAAATACTATTCAGTTCTTAATCCTTGAAGAATATAACATAATGATTTCAGCTGAAATTTATGATATTAACGGCTTACTTCGTAAGAAATTTAATCCGACAAGGTTCGATGGTCTAATCGAATGGAATTTGAAAGACGAAGACAACATACGAGTATGCTCAGGAGTATATATTCTAAAATTAATAACTGATAGTAAGAATTACCATCAAAAATTTGTTGTCGAAGATTGATGAATATACTTTTTGCAATACTGATAATGTCAGCCGCATTTGTGATTATGGAATTCACAGCCTGGTTCACCCATAAATTCATTATGCACGGATTTTTATGGACTCTCCACAGAGACCATCACCGACAACCCAAAGGATTCTTGCAAAGGAACGATACATTTTTTCTGATTTTTGCACTGCCAAGTTGGCTGTTCATCATGTTCGGCATGATGGATCATTTCGATTATAAGTTATGGATCGGATTAGGAATACTATTTTATGGTACCGCCTACTTTCTTATACATGAAGTACTTATTCACCAAAGATTTAAAAAAATTCGACGGATTATTTTTAAAAACACTGAAAACAAATATCTCAAATCAGTTTTAAAAGCACATCATGCTCATCACAAGCATCTCGATAAGGAGCAAGGTGAAGCTTTCGGGCTCTTGTACGTACCTCAAAAATACCGCAGGTAAACAGCCGCAAGCCATTGTAAATTCAGGCGAAAAACATTCTGTTATTAGTCAATTCCAAAATTAATCTCTAATACTAATATTCAGCTATAATAATATTGGTGAACAACAATCAAGATAATAATTCACGAAAAACAAATATTGTTGTATATATATTTATTTCCTGTAAGGTCTTCCTTTGACTTTGATAATTGTTACCTCGTCATCTAAAACAATACTGTCTAACTCATCTCTGGAGTTAATTATTTTAACGCTTAAATCAAAAGTATTTTCGGG
>JBAYPL010000188.1:0-5722 GCA_041677745.1 Kapaibacterium sp. (SeqCode) | reverse complement strand
CGGCTTTAAGTTCCATAACTTCAGACACAGTCAGTGAAGTTTTACCTAATTCTGCAGATACCGGCAAATAAGTGACCGACATCTGTTGTTGAATAATATTCAGGTTTTCTTGTACTTTCTTGCTTGATTGTTTGATTGCAGCAGTTGTCAATTGTTGCCTATTGAGTTTTGCCAGTATTTCTTCTAATGCAAAAGTCGGAAAACATACATTCATCATGAAATTATTGGCAGTATTCCCGATTTTCACATCAAATGATACTACAATTACAATTTCAGAAGATGGAGCAATTTGTACAAAGTCAGCTTCAACTTCAAGCCGTGAATATTTAAAATTCAGTTCAGCAATTGTCCGCCATGCATTCCTCAAATCAGAGAGTGAATGCTCTATTATACCTCTTATAACTGCTTGTTCGATTGGTGTTATAGTACGTGGTTTGGGTATGATTTCTCCTTTACCGCCAAGGAGCAAATCTACTAATGTTAGTGCCATTTCGGGACTAATTTCAAGTATTCCACTGCCGTCGGTACCGAGAATATCGAATACATATATACAACTTGGATTAGAAACCGATAGAATGTATTCTGAGTAAAAAAGCTGATCCACAGATGTAACGTTTATTGTAACAAGAGTCTGTAGCTTGGACACCAAGTAATAGCCGAATACTTCTGAAAAATTTTCATGAATTGATTGGAGAGTCCTGACTTGATTTTTCGAAATTCTGTTAGGCCTTCTGAAGTCATAATTTATGACATCAGTTCTTTTATCCATAACCTTTCCGGAAACCACGTCGTCAACATCAACGCGTCCACTGTTCATTTCTGAAAGCAGGTTGTCAATTTCTATCTGTGAAAGTATATCAGCCATAAGATTAATTTTGTATTATGAATTCGACTAAAATGACATCTTTCAAATAATACCCTTCCAACTCGAATGCTGATGTAAGTTTATCTTTGAATATTGCAGTCAAACTGTCGCGTGGTGCTTGTAAGGATAATATGTCCATATCACCTATCTGAGTGTTTATTTTATGCTTTATTAAAGCATTCAACCTCTGTGATTTTAATTCAGGGTCACTGCCTTTTGAGTCATCATTATCCTTATTTTTAATATCAAGCTTATAAAAAAGGCCTAAGTTGACAACGACGAATTGTTGCCCACCGGAAGGGTTTGTCGTGATACGTCCGGTTTCCATATATTCGTAATTGCCTAAGCTTTCAGACTCTTTAACTTCTTCTTCAACCTTGACAGAATCTGTAATTCCGACATTACTCATGATTGATTCTTTCATGTTATTCATCATCACGCTGAACACAATCAAAATAGCCACAAAAAGAAGGATGATGCTTCCTGCAATAATGGCAATCAGTACCGGCATCGAGATTCCTTTACGGGGCTCGACGTTTGTCGTTTCTTTCATTTCTGGTTCTGACATAAATTAAATCCTTTACAGCTTGAATAACCTTTTTTCAAGGTTGTTATAATTATTAATAAAAAAAAACCGTGCCAATAATCATTTTAATTAGTATTGGATACTAATTCTATGATTATCGGCACTTTAAAGAATATCTTTATTCTTTCGATTTGATTGAATACTGTTTTTCCGATTTATTATTGGCTATTACCCGACAAATTCAGAATTATAAACAGGCTAATATTCATCAATTAAGAAAGAAAAATCTACTTTACTTTTACATATTTTCTTCCGATGCTGTAGTATTCGTATCCTTCTTGTTCCATTTCTTCGGGTGTAAATAAATTTCTTCCATCAAATATGAGTTTATTTTTCAAAAGAGAATTTAATTTTTCGAAATCAGGATTTCTAAAGACAGTCCATTCGGTTATTATTGCCAAAGCATCAGCATCAGATAAGCAATCATACATGTTTTTGGCATATTTTATTTTATCTCCGAAAATCATTTTTGTATTATCAATTGCTTCCGGATCATAAGCAGTAACTGAACAGCCTTTGCTTAATAGTTTTTCGATTATTGCAAACGCCGGTGCTTCACGAGTATCATCAGTATTTGGCTTGAAAGCCAGACCCCAGACTGCAATCTTCTTCTTTTCGAGATTACCTCCAAATCGTTCGATGATTAAATCTGCGAATCTGTTGATTTGATTTTGATTTACTTCCTGGGCTGCATTTACTATACGGAGTGGTGTTCCGGCTTCATTTGCAGAATGAACGATAGCCTTAACATCTTTCGGGAAACATGAACCACCGTACCCGACACCTGCGAACAGGAATCTTTTTCCGATTCTACTGTCAGAACCTATTCCAAGACGTATTGAATCAATGTTAGCACCGACTTTCTCGCAATATGCTGACAAGTCATTCATGAATGATATTTTTGCTGCAAGATAAGCATTTGCCGCATACTTAGTAACTTCTGCACTTTTTTCATCCATAATATAAATAGGGTTACCACTTCTGACAAAAGGTTTATACAAGTCTTTCATTATATCCGCTGACTTTGGATTGCTTGTACCTACAACTATCCTATCAGGCTTCATGGCATCTTCTATAGCAAATCCTTCTCTGAGAAATTCAGGATTGGATACAACGCTAATATTATTTTGGTCTAATAAATCATCGAAAATGTTTTGTACCACTGCTGAAGTACCTACCGGCACAGTACTTTTATTAACGATGATTTTTTCTGCTTTTGGATTGCTATTCTTCAATATCTCTGCTATGTCACGTGCAACCCTTTTAACATATTGCAAATCTGCTGAACCGTCTTCACCCGGTGGGGTTGGAAGACAAAGAAAAATGATGTTGCATTTTTCTACAGCATCTTGCAAATGTGTTGTAAAGAATAGTCTCTCTTCCCTTATGTTCCCTGTAAGCATTTCACTTAGTCCGGGTTCATATATAGGGCAAATTCCTTGTCTTAATTTCTCGACTTTGCTTTCGTCTATGTCAACACAGTAAACATAATTTCCGGTTGCAGCAAAACAGGTACCGGATACAAGTCCTACATATCCTGTACCTACAACTCCTATGTTGTATGCCATTATAAACCTTTAATTAGAATATATAAAAATGATAATCTTATTATTTCAAAAATACAAAATTCGTCCCTAATTTTCAGAAAAGAATCAAGAATTAAGTATATTTTAACACAGTTTTTTAGGATGGCCGAATTTGATTATTATTAATTTTAAAAAAAGAAAATCCCTTGCAAATGAAATATATGTCAGTAAATGTAATTGCCAAACGATATAATTAAACTTCTTGGAACAACACTTGCTGCTGTTCATTGTGAATAATTTTGTGAAAGAATTTGGTACTGATTTAAATGAAGTTAAACTTATTCTATCAAACATATAGAAAATTATTTCGTCTAATATAATATTATTTTGTAATAAAATGGCAGTAAATTATGACTAAACGAGAATTTTTAACAGGTGCAGCAGCGATGGGAGCAGCAGCTACTATGGCTGTTCCGGCTTTTTCAATGACTAAACTCAAGCTTAACGGCTTAGACAAAGCCGTTGGTTCCGATGGTAAATATGTTTTACCTGAACTCACTTATCCCTATAATGCATTAGAACCTTACATTGATGAACAAACTATGAAACTTCACCATGACATACATCATCTTGGTTATGTCAAAGGATTAAACAATGCAACTCAAAAAATCAGAGAGGCTGCTGATACGGGTGACTTCTCCTTGATTAAACACTGGGAAAGAGAACTTGCTTTCCATGGTGGCGGACACTTCCTTCACACAATATTCTGGAATGTCATGGGACCAAAACAAGGCAATAGAAGCAATACATTGAATTCGTACATTGATAAGTCATTTGGCAGCTTTGATAAGTTTGTTAAATTATATAAAGCAGCTGCAGGTTCGGTTGAAGGTTCCGGATGGGGTATTTTGTCTTATGAGCCGATAGCCGACAGACTTGTAATAATGCAAGCCGAGAAACAAGGTAATTTGACTCAATGGGTCCAAATACCATTGCTTCCTGTTGATGTGTGGGAACATGCATATTACCTTAAATATCAAAATAAGAGGGGTGATTACCTTGAAGGATTCATGAATGTAGTAAATTGGGAATATGTTTCCGAACAGTTCGATGCCGTACTCTCACTGTATAAATAAATCTCTTTTAAGAAGATTCCGAGATATTGAAATCCGACAACCATAGACATTATTAAAATTATAATGCACAAGGTATGCCGGATTTTTTTTTTGAAAATTTTTGAAGACATCAGTAAAAGAATATTTTGAGTTATTTATTCTGTCAACCTGATATTCATAATCATTAATTTGAATCGTATTATTCTTGTAAATTCTAAGAATATCACATTCAAAAATTCAGATTTGCAACATCAGTCCTACATAATTTCATCTAACATAGAATTACAAGATATTCATCAATCTCATTATAGTAAATAGTCAATATCCCTTAATTATTTTATAATATAGTACTTAAGATTTAATAATCAAATGTTTTATTGGTCTGAAAGTAAATATTTAATCAAACTAAATGTGATAAAAATAACAAAAGTGAAGAATAATAAAACACATTAATGATACAACATATTGAAATATGTTTGATTATTCACAATAAATTTGTTTATTTGCATTGTGATTATATACAATTTGTGGTATTTATAATGAAAAACATAAACCGCAGAGATTTTTTGAAGTTCAGTACGGCAATAACAGTCGCCGGAACAGGCTTAGGAACTATTCCTAAAGCAAAAGGGCAACCGACAAACATATTGTCACCCGACAGGATGGGTGTACTTGTGGATACAACTCATTGTGTAGGTTGCAGAAATTGCGAATGGGCTTGTAAGACATCACATGGCAAGCCGGCTGAAGATATCGAGAAATTTCATGACAGAGAAATATTTAAAGACTTCAGAAGACCAAGTAATGATTCTTATACTGTGGTAAATGAATTTGAGAACAAACAAAATGAGCTGCTTCCGATAAATGTTAAGTATCAATGCATGCACTGCGACAAGCCGGCTTGTGTATCGGCTTGTATTGTAGGAGCAATATCCAAACAGGAAAACGGTGCGGTGGTATGGAATGGCGATAAGTGTATCGGTTGCCGTTATTGCATGGTGGCTTGCCCATTTCAGATTCCGACCTATAATTTTGAAGCGGCATTAAAACCGGATATTAATAAGTGTGATTTCTGTCATTCAAGAACAATTGAAGGCGGCATTCCGGCATGTGTTGAAGTGTGTCCGGTGGAAGCACTTATGTACGGACCGCGATCTGAACTTATCAGAGTTGCACGCCAAAGAATAAAGCGCCATCCGGAAAGATACGTCAATCATATCTATGGAGAAAAGGAAGTAGGAGGTACATCTTGGTTGTACCTTTCATCAAGCGATTTTCAATATCTGCGTTTACCTCAGCATAAAGAAAAAACTGCGCCGGGTGTATCCGAAGCTATTCAGCACGGAATATTCGCTTATTTTATACCTCCCATAGCACTGTATGCTTGGTTAGGTGGTATAATGTGGATAACAAAAAGGCGTAAAGAGATTCTTAAAGAAGTCACAGACAACGAAGTTGAGGAGGGTAAATAATGTCACATGTAATAGCTAAACCTATAAAAAACGTTAAATTTTTTACTCCCGCTACCATTGTATTGACTGTAATAGCAGTAATTGGGATGTTCTTTCTGGGTGTAAGATTTATTTACGGCATCGGATATGTAAGTAACTTAGATGACTTATTCCCTTGG
>JBAYPL010000187.1:0-5724 GCA_041677745.1 Kapaibacterium sp. (SeqCode) | reverse complement strand
TTTTAATTTATTGTTTTTTTTTTTTCAATATAAAAAAATTTTTTTTGAAAAATATTTGCTATTTTAGTAAATATTTATAAGCTATTACAATCTTAGTTTTTTATTTTTTTGTTAAATATTAAGAAACTTCCATTTTAATGGATAATACAAAAAGGTTTCAATTATATGAGGTATATTATGGTTAGAAAAATTTTCTTATTGTGTTTAAGTGTTATACTAGTTGCAACAACAGCATACTCTCAAGAGAAAAGTATAGCTGTAGGAATTGGCGGTGGTCTTACTCGCGGAATCAACGAGGGCAAGCCTGATGATCGGACAATAGGACCCTTGGTTGGCGTCTTTGGTATGTTCAAGAATGGAATCATTCGCGGATTAAGTCCTGAATTCGCATTTACCTATTATTCAAACGGGACATCGGAAGTTGATGGTGGTTGGTCAAGATACTCAACTTCTCACATCATTCCCGAGCTTCGATTGAGATACTCATTTTATGATGATTGGGTTTGGAATACTTATGTCTTCGGTGGTGTTGGTGCAATGATATACAATATTGACGATCCACTTCCGATGAATCGTGATTTCGAAGAAACAAGTGGAACAACTGTTACTTTTCCGGTCGGATTAGGAGTAGGATATCAGATTGATGACGATTGGGGAATAGATTTTAATGTCGGTGCTTACATGACATTGACTGACAATCTAAATCCTGTCTATGATGATATTCATGATGGTAATTGGGCTGCAAGACTTGGTGTCCATTATACTGTTGCCCGCTTTGCAAATGACAGTGACGATGACGGACTATCCGACGAAGAAGAACTTGCACTTGGCACTGACCCGAACAATCCCGATACAGACGGTGACGGATTACTCGATGGAGAAGAAGTCAATACTTACAAGACTAATCCGCTTGACCCGGATACTGACGGTGGTGGGGTTAAAGATGGAGTAGAAGTCCGCATGGGTGCCAATCCGCTCGATGCAGATGACGATATCCTTAGCATAAGCCCGGGTCAAAAGATAATTCTGAAGAATATTGAATTTGCAACAGGTAAATCAGAAATCAGCCCCTCATCAGAAAGAATTTTAACTAATGCTTTGAAAGCTATGCAAACTAATACAAGCATGGAATTCGAAATTGTTGGTCATACCGATGATGTCGGTGAAAGAGATAATAATCTTAGATTATCTCAGGAAAGAGCCGACGCTGTTAAACAATGGCTTGTCAACAAAGGCATCAACGAAGCTCGCCTCAGTACTAAGGGACTCGGACCTGATGAGCCTCTCGTACCGAATTCTAATGCTGCTAATCGTCAGAAAAACAGAAGAGTTGAATTCTTCCGTACAAAATAATTAACTTAATCTTCGAAAATTAATCCTCGTGAATTTGCATCACGGGGATTTTTTTTTAATGTCTCTAAAATTTTTGAACAATAACTATCATTGGAAAAATATAAAGCATTTAAAATGATTGCGTCTAAATGCGTCAACTAATGTTTCTACAGAATTAAGATTAAAGCGTTTATGATTGATAGTATTGCAAGAATTTGGCGACCTGAATTGTATCATGGAAATAATAAGTATGATAAATTCTTCGAAGGATGGTATTATAAAAACGTAAGTGAAAACGGAACCAGTATCCTATCGGTGATACCCGGAATCATAAAGTCAACTTTGGCGGATAAACAGCACGCTTTCATACAATTCATTGACGGTATAACAAGAGAGAGCCATTACATAAAATTTGATACAGAGCAATTTCAAGCAGTTAATGACAGATTTGAAATACAAATCGGAAACTGTTTTTTTTCGCAGGACCGTATATTCATTGATATTCAACAAGAAAATTTCAGGGCATTCGGAGAATTGAATTTTAAGGGCTTAACACCATGGAGTTCGTCATTATTATCACCGGGTGTAATGGGTAGATATTCATTTGTCCCTTTTATGGAATGCAATCACGGAATAATCAGTTTGAACCATAGAACTCGGGGAAAGCTGTTGATAAATAAAAATATTTATCTTTTTACTTACGGTAAAGGTTACATTGAGAAAGATTGGGGTAAGTCTTTCCCAAGCTCATACATCTGGTTACAGAGCAATAATTTTGACATTAAGGATGTTTCTCTCTTCTGTTCGATAGCTAAGATACCTTGGATTGGAGGCAGTTTCAGAGGATTTATCGCAGGTTTATACATTGGTGGCAAGTTATACAAATTTGCTACATATAATGGTGCTAAACTCGGAGCAATTGATTTTTCGAAAGATAAAATCTCTTTCTGTATCAGGCATAAATCACATTATTTGACTATTTCGGCAAGCAGAGTAGATGGAGGTTTACTTTCAGCTCCTTATGATAATATGATGAATGAAGGAAGAGTTAAGGAATCTCTTCTCTCAAATGTTGAAGTGTTATTGGAAGAGAAATCAAAAAAGGGACTTCGGGAAATTTTCAAAGGCTCCGGAAAGTATGCCGGTCTTGAAATAGTAGGCATTACAGATGAGATTACCGAATAATCGCCTTAAACTACGATATACTGTGAAGTTAAGATTCCATCAATATGTAATTTGTTGATTTGTGCAGTATTGAAGGTGAATAATAAAATATATTAGTGAATTAGTTCTGATATGACAGTGCCTGTGGTGAAAAAATGCTATACATTGGTGATAGATATCAATCCGGATGGAAAAAACACCCAAAATGTGTAATGTTTATTTCAAATCGTGAATTACTTTGATGAGTATCCTTTTTGCCGAAATAATGAGATTTGCAGATTTCTACCTAGAAGTAATATTAAAAAAAAAGCTAAGATTGTATATATTATACACTTAGCTTTAACTTCCTGCACGCCCGAGTGGACTCGAACCACTGACCCTCAGCTTAGAAGGCTGATGCTCTATCCAACTGAGCTACGAGCGCATTGAAATAGAATACAAAAGTAATACTTTTTTTGATACTCTGCAAATAAATTTATAAAATTTTGCTATTTCAAAAAAAATGATTACTTTTGTGAACGTAAGATTTTGGGATCAGGCTCCAAGCGGCTAAGGCAGCCCAACCCCGTCAGGTCCGGAAGGAAGCAGCGGCAAGCATGTACTTAGGGTGTTTTGGTAAGCCTGGTCTTTTTTTTTTTTGACCGGTACAAATAAACAATTAGTATAGTAATCATAAGTCTTATTGTTTAATGACATTTGTATTTTTGCAGAAAATTGTTTACTTTTGAATCTTTGTTCGGGATGTAGCGCAGCCCGGTAGCGCACTACTTTGGGGTAGTAGGGGTCGGGGGTTCAAATCCCCCCATTCCGACAAAAGTTTAAAAAACTTGAAACGTCGTAATTTTTTATAGAGTTACGACGTTTTATTTTTTTTTATCACTGATTTGAATTACTTTTGTTAATATTGAATTTTTGAATTCTTTTTGCTTGGGTTTTCAGGACGGAAAGATTTCATAGGGGATTTCCTCCTATGCTGTACTCCGGACGTCATTATCAGAAGTAAGGTTTACAAATTGCGATGATTTTGATTAGTCGGCAAAGTTAGAATAAAAAAATTCCCGGATGTTTTTATCATAATACGTTGATGTGCTTTAATGATTCAATTTATATATTCTAAATTTATTATAAATATAGCTTACATCTTGTTCAAACTGGCTTCGTTGTTTAATTCAAAAGCCAAGAATAGGGAAGGGCAATGGAAATCATTATTAAATCAAATCCCCGAGAAAAAAAGACTGAGAATCCTTGTTCACGCCTCATCAATGGGTGAGTTCGAACAGGCAAAACCAATAATAAATCTGATAAAAAAAAATAAGCCGACCTCTGAAATTATAGCTTCATTTTTTTCTCCATCAGGTTATGATAATCAGAAAAATTACGAATTTATTGACTATGCACTATACCTGCCAATAGATACACGCAGAAATGCAGAAAAATTCGTTAATATTATCGAACCTGATGTAGCAATTTTTGTTAGATATGAGTTTTGGCTCAATGTTCTTTCTGCACTGAAGAAATCAGGTGCCAAAAATTATCTTGTCTGTGCTACAAAACCCTCAGGCAAATTGATTTCGAAAACCTCATTAGGAAGTAGCTTTCTAAAAATATGTTTAAATCAATATGATAAAATCTTTACAACAGGAATTGAACATACAAATTTTTTCAAATCGTTAATCCCTGATTTAAACTTACAAACTTTAAGCGATACCAGAGCCGACAGAATATTGGAAATAGTCAGCATTACGGCTGCCGCACCGGTACTTCCTGCAAACTTAATCAAAGATGCTTATAATTTCATTGCCGGGAGCTCCTGGGAAAAAGACGAAATGGTCATTTCGAGAGCCGTCGAAGAAATTAATAAGGACAAATTCAAGATTAGAATTATTTATGTTCCTCATGAACCTAACGTGAGCAACTTAAAAAGGATTGAAGGTTTACATAATAAGACATTAAGACTGAGTGAATTTTTTAGCAATAATCAGCATGATTTAAAGGAAACACATTTGATTGTTGACAGTATCGGGAAATTGTTGAAAATGTATGCTTCAGCCGATTTTGCCATGGTCGGTTGCGGCTTCGGTGATGGAGTACACAGCGTCAGCGAGCCGGCAGGATACGGAATACCAATTTGTTGTGGACCAAACATAGAGTCCATGCCTGATGCGGTAGAATTGAGAAATTCCGGTGGATTAGAAATAATAAATAACTCATCTGAATTAATTAATTGGTTAATGAAAATGATATATGATGAATCTAATCGTCAACAGTACGGAAGAGCTGCAAAAGATTACATTATATCAAAAGCAGGTTCTTCTGAGATTATTTGTAAAAATATTTTGAATGATATTAAACTATGAATTGGAGCTAAAAAATGCCAGGTTTTGAATTGTTCGGCGAAGAAGAACGAAACAGCGTAAACGAAGTTCTTGAGACAGGTGTACTCTTCAGATACGGATTTGATACAGCACGTAGAGGGATATGGAAGGCGAAAGAATTTGAATCCGAGTTTGCTTTGAAAGTCGGTGCAAAACACTGTTTGTTGGTGTCGAGTGGTACTTCAGCCTTGTCAACAGCACTGGCTGCCTGTGGTGTCGGCTATGGTGATGAAGTAATAATTCCGCCGTTTACATTTGTTGCAACCGTAGAAGCAGTGCTAAGTACAGGTGCCATACCTGTATTTTCTGAAATAAACGAAACACTCTGCCTTGACCCGGACAAGATTAATGAAAAGATAACAGAAAAAACAAAAGCAATACTTCCTGTTCACATGTGTGGTGCTATGGCTCAAATATCGGAAATTAAAAGAGTTGCCGATGAACATAATTTAATTCTAATTGAGGATGCTTGTCAGGCAGTAGGGGCTCATATAGACGGAAAATTTGCCGGAACATGGGGAAAAGCTGGATGCTTTTCTTTTGACTCCGTGAAAACAATTACTTGCGGTGAGGGAGGGGCAGTCGTGACTGATTCGGACGAAATATATGTGAAAGCAGATGCTTTCCATGACCATGGACATGATCATATCGGTAATGACCGTGGCAAAGAAGACCACATGTTATTAGGCATGAATTATAGAATTAGTGAGTTAAATGCTGCCGTAGGCCTTGCACAACTTGCAAAATTAGACGAAATTATTGATATTCAAAGGAAGAATTTTGCTGAAATAGCCAATACATTAGGTGAATTTCCTTTTGTCAAATTAAGAGATATTCCAAATCGCGAAGGAGA
>JBAYPL010000186.1:0-5746 GCA_041677745.1 Kapaibacterium sp. (SeqCode) | reverse complement strand
CCTTTGATCTTTTGCCGATATAATGTGAAATCAAACCGCCGACTATAAGCGGAGTATTCAGGTCAAGTGGAATGAACATACCGAGAGCAAATGCAAGCGGTGAAATGCCAAGCCAATTGACAAGAAGTGCAATAATTGCACCAACCACAAAGAGCATCCAAACGATTTCTGCTCCGGGAAGCATAAGCGGCTCAATTACAGCAGCCATAGCATTAGCCTGGGGTGCGACAAGGGGGTCAGGAAATTGGTCTGATTTGACAAAACCATAAGCTTGGCTTAATATGTAAATTACTAAACCGACAGTACCGGCTGAAACAAGAGTACCGAGGAATTTCCAAGATTCCTGTTTCTTAGGTGAAGAACCAAGCCAATAACCTACCTTTAAGTCTGTAATGAAACCACCGGCCATTGATAGTGCCGTGCACACGATGCCTCCAATAATTAAGGCACTTACCATGCCGGTTGGTCCTTGAAGGCCGGCTTGAACGAGTACTATCGAAGAAATTATCAGTGTCATAAGCGTCATACCCGAAACCGGATTAGTACCGACTATTGCTATTGCATTAGCTGCAACTGTTGTGAAAAGGAATGATATAATCACTAAAGTAGCAAGAGCAATAATTGCTTGAGTTAGTGATATGTCCACTCCGGTCAATAGGAAAATGAAAACGGCAATTATTGTCAAAACGGAGAATATAATTATGAAAGTCATCTTGATGTCTTTCTGTGTGCGGATTTCTTCGGTTTCACCGCCAAGATTTTTACCCATCAAGCCTGCGACTGCAAGCTTGAAAGCAGTACCAATCACACCTGATGACTTAATGATTCCTATTATACCAGCCATTGCAATAGCACCGATGCCAATAGGGCGTACATATTCACGGAAAATATCTTCCGGGCTCATTGCTGCGAAGAAGTTCACTCCTTCAGCACCTGCAATAACTCCGCCTATTGAATTCAAAAGAGGTATAAATACAAGCCATGACAATAGTGAGCCTACTACTATGATTGTTGAGAATTTAAGTCCAACAAGATAACCGAAGCTGAAAATCAAAGCACTTACATTCAATTTTAAAATGATTTTGGATTTCTCGGCAAGAGCTGCCCCAATAGGTATCATCTTAGTTGTAATTACTTCAGACCACAACTTCAAAGACCCGAACATGAAGTCAAACAAGCCACCTATTAAGCCACTGCTGATTAATATTCCTGCTTGACTGCCACCTTTCTCTCCGGTAATCAGAATTTCTGTAGTAGCAGTTGCTTCCGGAAAAGGGAATTTCCCGTGCATATCTTTAACAAAATATTTCCTGAATGGAATTAAGAATAATATTCCGAGAAATCCACCCAGTAATGATGAGAAAAATATCTGGAAGAAGCTGACCTGAATTTCCGGATATTTATATTGTAATATATAAAGTCCGGGTATTGTAAAAATAGCACCTGCTACAATCACACCCGAGCTTGCACCTATGGACTGGATGATTACATTCTGTCCCAAGGGATTCTTTACTTTAAAAAATGTTGAAGCTCCAACGGCAATAATCGAAATAGGTATTGCTGCTTCAAATACTTGACCAATCTTAAGTCCTGAGAATGCTGCGGCAGCCGAAAAGATTACTGCCATAAGCAAACCCATGCCAACAGACCATGGCGTAACTTCCGGGAATACTTTGTTTGCCGGCATAACGGGCATATAATCTTCGCCCGGATTCAGCTCTCTATAAGCATTTTCAGGTAGTTCGCTCTTGTCTAATGAACTATTATCCATGTAAGTTCCTGTTTATTTTACTGTTACCAAATATTAACGTTTTTTCTCAACCCAAACTTGGGAAAGGTTAATGATAGTTTCTACCGATTTTGCGAGTGCATCAATAGAAACCCATTCAGTCTTACTGTGGAAATTCTGTCCACCTGTATATATATTAGGTGTTGGAAGTCCCATTGCTGTAAGCCTACTTCCATCCGTACCACCGCGTATCGGATTCCAGTAAGGAACAACACCCGACCTTTCTGCTGCTTCCCACAAATAATCCAGACCATGAGGTTGAGCTTCCAATAAGTCCAGCATATTTCTATAATACTCGACAATTTCAATTTCCATTCTTACTTTGGGATTATTCTCTTGTACTTTGGCAACAATTTCTTCCATCATTTGTTTCTGAACATCCAAGCCTTCTGTCTTGAAATCTCGGAATAAGAGGTGGAGTTCAGAGTAATCTACAGAGCCGGTAAGCTTGTGCGGATGGATATAAGGTTCATAACCTTCGGTTGTTTCGGGAGCCATATCCCTTGGAGTCAGGGCAATTACATCAGCGATAGCCCGCATTGAATTGACCATTATATCTTTACCGAATCCGGGGTGAATGTCTCTTCCGTAAGCCCTTATGATGCAAGCGTTGGCACTGAATGTTTCTTTGTTGATTTCTCCCGGCATTTCTCCATCAATGGTGTAAGCATATTCACAATTAAACTTTTTAACATCGAAGTGATTTGCACCGCGTCCGATTTCTTCATCAGGGGTAAATCCAATCCTAATATCACCATGTATGATATTCGGATTTTTGATTAAATATTCGGCAGCAGTCATGATTGCAGCAACTCCGGATTTGTCATCCGAACCGAGCAATGTAGTTCCGTCTGTGGTAACAAGAGTGTGCCCAATACATTTATTCATTGCCGGACATTCAGATACCTTGATTACAACATTGTTATCAGCCGGAAGTACTATGTCCCCACCCTGATAATTTTCGATGATTTGAGGCTTTACGTCTTTGCCGGTAGTGTCGGGAGATGTATCCACATGGGCAATGAATCCTACTGCAGGTACTTTCCCGTAAGCAGGGTCTGTTGTTGGTATATTCGATGGAATGGTTGCATATACATAGCATTTGTCGTCAATTTCAACGTCAGAGACGCCCATATTTTTCAGCTCCTCAACAAGCAGATTCGCCAGGTCAAATTGTTCCTTTGTGCTTGGTGTTTCCTCGACAGTAGGGTCTGACTGGGTGTCAATTTTAACGTATCTTAATAGTTTTTCTAAAACTTGTTCCTTCATAAATAAAACCTATTTTATAATTTGTTAGAAATAAAAAAGCAAATTAACTTTTTTAAACTTCCTTAGCAAATTTTTTTTTCTGATTTTTTTAAAAAATATTTTAATTCATAACGGATTTCATGCGTTTCTTCTTGATAAAATGATTAATCTAAATAGAATAACAGAAAGTTCCTTAATATTCTGATTAAATGGAAAAAAATATCTGATAAATTTGTATGATTTCATTAAATTTGTTCTTTCATGTTATACCATTTTGAAATAAGATTTTATTATTAATGACGAATTTTAATTCAAAGAATACAATCCTAAGCGTCAGGGGCTTGAAAAAAAGCTTCAACGATGAGCATGTTCTCCAAGGTATTGACTTTATGGCAAACAAAGGTGAGATTGTTTCAATAATCGGAAGGTCAGGTTGTGGCAAGACAACATTTTTACGATGTCTCAATTGCTTAAATATTCTTAACGAAGGAGAAATTACAATTGGTGAAATTTCTTTGTCAAGCAATGATTTTTCAGGTCAGAAAAACGTTGATGATTATAAAAAAAGCGACTCTCTGGATAATTATCTGAAAGATTCAATGCACTTTATCACTAATGAACAATTACAATTGAAAGTACATTCCATTAGACAGAAAGTGGGCTTTCTTTTCCAGAATCTAAACTTGTTCCCTCATCTTTCTGTTATTGATAATGTAATGCTACCACTGAAATTGGTTCTTGATTATAAAATTGATAAAGCGAGAATTGAGGCTAATGAATTATTGAAGAAAGTAGGTATGGAAAAATTTGCGGACAGGGACTCCTCCCAAATTTCCGGCGGACAAGCTCAGCGTGTAGCTATTGCAAGAGCCTTAGCTGTTAAGCCTGATATTATGTTGTATGATGAGCCGACTTCAGCTCTTGACCCTGAATTAGTGCTTGAATTTATAGAAATTGTCAGAAATCTTAAACATGAGGGTATGACACAGATTATAGTAACTCATTCTTTAGGTCTGGCTCGGAATGTATCGGATTCTGTAGCATTTATGGATAAAGGCATTATTGTTGAAAGAGCAAATCCTCAGAGCTTGTTTGATGCCCCAAAAGACTCCAGAACAAAAGATTATATAAGTAAATTACTGTTAAATTGAAAATTATTCTAATCATATCACTGTTATTTCTGTCATTTAACGACATCCTTGCTAACGAATTACGTTGGGCAGCCGATGCTGAAGGAAATGCTCCGTACATTTTTCAGGATCCCTTGACACCGGACCATCTAATGGGTTTCGAGATTGATTTTATCAATGAATTGAGCAATATACTTGATAGACCGAGTAAATTCGTCCAAAATCAATGGGACGGGCTTATTCCGGGATTATACAGAGGAGATTATGATATTGCAGTGAACGGTTTGGAAATAACAGAAGACAGGAAATCAGCCATACTCTTTTCAGAGCCATACTATATTACCTTTGCTCGTATTGTGACTTTGAAAAATAAACCTGATTTCAACAGTCTGTCTGATTTAAGAAATCTTAAAGCGGGTTGTCTTAAAAACTCCTTAGCCGAGAGATTGTTAAGTTCTGAACCATCTGTTAAAACGATGTCATACGAGGGTGAAGTCAACGCATTCGAAGACCTTAAAAACGGTAGATTAGACGCTGTATTAGTTGATGAACCGATAGCCATTTATTATGCTTCTTGGAATCCGGAAATGAAAATGACCGGTCAGCCGGTCGGCAAAATTTATTACGGTATAGCTCTGAGAAACGAAGACTACACTCTTCTTAATGATATGAATAAAGCAATCTCACTCATGAAGAAAAGCGGTATCCTGCGTGAAGTGCTCGAACGTTGGAATCTATGGAACGACTACATGGCTGAATACTGCGGAGACCATACCGAGTCTGTGATAGAACCGGATAAGTATAATTATTATATTGAAACCCAGATTAAAGAACTAAGCTTTGAAGAAAGAATAATTCGCTATCTAAGCTTTATGCCAATGATAGCAAGAGCAGCATTAATGACGGTACAATTATCTGTATTGTCTATGATGTTGGCAGTAGTACTTGGATTATTCATTGCGATTGTCAGGCTATATGCACCTGTTCCTATATCTTCTCTTGCAGTTGCTTATGTGGAATTTATGCGTGGCACACCTCTGTTAATCCAATTATTTTTTATATTTTACGCATTACCATCTATAGGTGTTATGCTTTCACCGTTCCTGGCAGCAATTTTAGGATTAGGATTGAACTATGCTGCCTATGAATCCGAGAATTACAGAGCCGGTTTTAACTCGGTACCAAGAGGGCAAATGGAAGCTGCTTTAGCATTGGGACTTACCAGAAAACAGGCATTGCGACATGTTGTATTACCACAGGCATTCAGGATTGTGCTTCCGCCTATTACCAATGACTTCATATCACTGCTGAAAGACTCTTCATTAGTGTCAGTCATAACTCTTATTGAATTAACAAAATTGTACAATCAATTATCGTCAACCTATTTTGATTATATAGGTACAGGTATTCTGATTTCAATTGTATATTTGCTCTTAGGCTTTCCTTTCGTAAAGTTGTCAAGAAATCTTGAAAGAAGATTGTCCGATGTGGTGAAATGACACTTATCCGAAATTACGATAATTACGACTTCCGAAAATGGCAGTACCGATTCTTATCATCGTCGCACCTTCATCAATGG
>JBAYPL010000185.1:0-5754 GCA_041677745.1 Kapaibacterium sp. (SeqCode) | reverse complement strand
CTTATTTTAAATAATTTTGACTTTGTACAAGATGCTGTCGGTGCTGTGGGCGGAAATGGTTCCGGTGCAGTTGCAATGAAATTCCGACTGCTCAATGGTGATACCCTTCGCGGATTCAGAATTTATTGGGCGGGTCTTAACAGAGCTGCTGATCAAGTTTCAATCAAATTGTTTGAAGGTGATGAGTTTCTTCCTAATCCTACAAAGATGTTAAACTCTTATGTAACAATGAGAGGTGGTCCTAATTTTGAAAATATTTACGACCAATACGTAGATTATTACATCAGTGATCCGGAAATTCTAACAAGAGGTACTTATTGGATTTCAGTATCACAGGATGGAGAAACAGGAATGGAAATCGGTGCTTCTCGTTCAAGATCCGGTCTCCGTACCACGAATGTGTATCAAGATCCAACACCGCCAAACTGGTGGGGTGAGCAAGGTATTTCCTTGAATCTTGATAAAAACTTCAGAACAGTTGTTGACGGAAAGTTTGTAAATGATAACATCTTTGCATTCCAGAATATTATTAATCAAGGTTCTTGGCTGCCGTTTACTCCGGCAATGGGTAACCCAGCTTTCGCACACATGGACCATACAGGATTCCGTGGACGTGACAATACAACAAGAACAATGACTCGCGGTACATGGATTCCATTATTGCGACCAATTTTCGGGTTCAAAGCGTTTGGTGAAGAAGAAGATTATTACGAACTATGCGACCCAACAGATCGTATTCCTGTAGAACTTTACTCATTTAACGGTTTTGTTCGTAGTCAAGGTATTGACTTAATGTGGGAAACAGCTTCTGAATTGAACAACTACGGATACTTTGTCGAAAAAAGAATTGCAGGTCAAAATGAAGAATTTAAACAAATCGGTTTCGTTGCCGGTGTTGGTAATTCTTCAACAATTAGCCGTTACAATTTCTTCGATAAAGATGTTACGCCTAGTACAACTTATGAGTATCGTTTAAGACAAATGGATAAAGATGGTACTCAGGAATGTTTCACATCAAATATTGTTACTCTTACTTATGATAGAGTCGGTGAGCTTGCTTTAGAGCCAAATTCACCAAATCCGTTTGTAAATCAGACTAACATAAGCTTTAATATACCTGAAGCTCAGAATGTGAAGCTTGAAGTGATTGATATGTTCGGCAAAGTTGTAAATATTCTAATCAACGAGTATTTACCTGCTAAACAACATTATGTAATGTTTGATGGTAATGACAGCCAAGGCAACAAATTACCTTCAGGCAGCTACATGTACAGATTAACAGCAGGTAGTGGTGTAGTTACCGGTAAGATGACAATCATCCGCTAATACTTGCTTGCTTATAACTGAAAACAAGCCCTTTTCCGTCATTGGAATCGGGCTTGTTTGTTATTTTGTAAATGTATTTGGATTATTATATGTCAGATTCTATTTTTACTAAGATTATTAAAAGAGAAATTCCTGCTGAAATTGTTTATGAAGATGAGCAGTTGATTGCTTTTAATGATGTTGCTCCTAAAGCACCCGTACACATCCTTGTTGTACCAAAAAAGCAGATTCCTACAATTAATGATGTTGAAGATACCGATGCAGAATTACTTGGCAGAATTATTATAACAGCCGCCAAAATTGCAAAGAGCAAAGGTATAGACAAACGTGGTTATCGTCTTATAGTCAATTGTAATCCTGAAGGCGGACAAACTGTATTTCATATACATTTTCATTTGATTGGCGGTAAGCAATTAGGTTGGTCACCGGCATAAAGTAATTATGGAAAATCAATTAATATTAGAAATAGGAAAGAAAGCACTATCAGATGAGATTGAAGCCTTACAAAAATCACAATTAAGGCTGTCAAATGAATTTATTAATGCCGCAAAAATGTTGGCTTCAGCAAATAAGATTGTATTAAGTGGAGTCGGTAAGTCCGGACTTATTGCAAGAAAAATAGCTGCAACATTTTCAAGTATAGGGGTATCAGCAATTTTCCTTCATCCGGTTGAGGCACTACATGGTGATATCGGAGTAGTAAGTCAGGGAGATGTATCAATTTTATTGTCTAAAAGTGGTACAACCGATGAACTTCTAAAGCTTCTGCCGTATTTGAAGATGAGAAGTTCAAAAATCATATCAATTCTTGGAGCGACAGATTCTGCTATTGCACGTTTTTCAGATGTGGTGCTTGATGGTTCGGTGGATAGGGAAGCCTGTCCCTATAATCTTGCTCCTACTTCAAGCTCAACATTGGCACTCGCCATAGGTGATGCTTTAGCTGTAACAGTCATGAAATTACGAAATGTTACTCTTGAAGACTTTTCACGATTACACCCTTTGGGTCAAATTGGACGTTCAGTTACAGTCAGAGTTGAAGATGTGATGCATTCAGGTAACGATATTCCGACAGTAACTCTGGGGACTTCTTTCAGAGATGCACTCATTGAGATTACTCGAAAGGGATTGGGCTGTGTTTGTATTATTGACCCGTCATATTATTTGCATGGCATAATTACTGACGGCGATGTAAGGAGAATCCTTCAAAAAACAGAAGATATGAGAGGCTTATCAGTAGATTCGCTAATGACTAAAAATCCTATCGTCATAGGAAGACAAGCATTTTTACATGAGGCATTGGCAATAATGGAGAACCGCGAAAGCGAAATCAGTGTTTTACCGATTGTTAACAGCAAAGGTATCTTGGAAGGAGTAATAAGTCTGCATGACATAGTCAGGTCAGGAAGTTAGAATCTGGAGCTGTCACGCTTTTTCATATTTATTACAGGGCTTGTCTGAATCGGAGATGCTTCAATCATCTTGGGTTCTTTATTTTCCTTTTTACTCTTGATTCTACGTCGTGAGCTGCGTAAGCTGTCAGTTTTTTGTGAGTATATATTGAGGACTTCTGTTTTAGTAATTTTAACATTCTTGACAACTGTACCAGCTCGCCCGAAAAGGGGCAATTTCTCGTCGTTTCTGTATAAATCGGCACCTCCTACATTACCTAAGTCAACGATGAAAAATTCTTCGGCTGCCCAAGATTCTTCCATACCCGGTCTAAGCAATGATTCGTTTACAGTCTTACCGTCTGACAATACTCTTATCCATACTGTATCAGATGCTTTTGCCCGCAATCTTAGGGAGTCTGGTTTCTCGAAGTAGGAAAAAAGACTGTTCTCTTCGCTGTCTAACGATACGGTATCTGTATCGGTAATGACTTCAGAGTTATCTAATTTTGATGGTGACTTATTAATTGATGAAAGTGCGAAATAAATGGCTGATGCAATAGCAAGGAATAGAATTATATAAATCGTATAATTTATGTAAATATATCTTTTATCGGTGGAAATTTTCTTTTTCTTAAAAATACTGCTGTAATGTTCATCAACCTTATCCTCACGTTTCATAAAGTCAAACTTGTTTAACTTGGAAGACTCGGATGAATCAGGCTTTACTTGTGTACTACTTGTGATTTTTTCATCATCGAAGCTTTTTGAAGTCTGAATTTTAGCTTTTTTCTCTGATTCAGGTAATCCGGTATAATCTATTTTAAGATATGAAGTAAGAGTTTTGATAAAGGACCGAATATATACATCCGGCATAATCGAATAATCACCTTTTTCGATAGATTCAATTACAAACTGCCTGACTTTAGTTTTGTCACTCAAATCTTTAACGGACAAATTTAACTTTTGTCTTGCTTCTTTGATATTTTTGCCGATATCATTCATAAATTTGCAGTTTATATATTTATTATTTTTTTTGTAACAAATAAGAATATCAAAATTAATAAAAATATTTGAATAAATTAAACATGAATTAAAATATTCGATTTATATTTTTAGTATATTTGTAAATAAAATACTAACACTTTTAAATTATCAATTACTATACCATAAATGAAAATTCAGTTTATTTTTTTTGTTTTATTGTATATATCAGTACCAAACCTATCGTTTGCAATCTTAAATCAAGCAGTTGATGAAATTAGATGGGATATGAATGTAAATTATTATGATGATTTGGCATTAAGCGTTAGTGCTGCTGACTCGAATGTTACAATGCAGGATACAATTAATGAAGAGCCGGCGAGAATCAATCAATTGGACTTTTATTATGCCGACAACCCCAGATATACGATAAACGGAAATTTACCATTCGTAGATAATAATGTTGATGCACTCAGATTTGGAATATTTGGAGGTCTTTTTACCGGATTTATGACCTATCAGCATATTTATCAGGTAAATACAATTTGGTCTAAGACCACAAGGTTCAGATTTATAGAAGATGGGAATTATGCATTATATTCAGATAAAATCGGGCATTTTTATGGGGCTTATTTCTCAAGTTATGTCTATACCGAAGCACTGATGTGGAGTGGATTTAATAAAAATACAGCACACCTCACTGGTGCAATAATGGGTGTTGCTTATTCCACTTATGTAGAAGTAATGGATGGATTTGCCGAGGATTGGGGGTTCAGCCCTTCTGATTTTTACAGTGATGTGGCCGGTTTCGGATTCTTTTTGTTACAATATTATGTACCATGGTTTCAAAATGTCACACCAAAGTTCATGTATATTCCGGCAGAGTGGCACGGGGAGAGACGCAGGAGTCCGAGTGAATTTTTCATTGATGATTACAGTTCGCAGACTTTGTATCTAACCTTTAATATATACAACATGCTACCGGATAACATGAAGCAGTATTGGCTTCCTTGGTTGCAACTTACGGTCGGTTATGCAGCAAGGAACTTATGCAATCCGTCAGACCCGAATTCTAATTGCGATTTTCATAATTCAACTCGGTACAGTGATTTTGTTGCGGGTAGTCCGAGATTTATTATTGGTTTGGATTATGATTTAGTCAAACTTCTTCCTGATGGCATTCCATTATGGAACTGGATAAGGCAAACTCTCAACTATATCAAGTTTCCTGCTCCTGCTATTGAAATCAGTGAGCAGGGTACAAGATTTATGTTGATGTATCCTTTTCTGTCTTTGTAGGGCAATTATCTTAGTAAGACCTGCGTGGACAAAAGAAAAAATATAAAGCCCCGAATCATTAATATGAATTCGGAGCTTATGTAAATATGATACTAAAATAAATCAAAAAATAATTAGCTGATTACTTCGCTGACTAATCTTGCAGCATCTTCGAAATTTTGGGCGACATTAAATTTCATTTTAGATTGTTTAAGCATCTTAGCAGCTTCTTTTGCATTCGTACCATCGAGACGAACAATTACCGGAAGGTTAACCTCAACAGAATGTAAGGCTTGAATAATACCCTCAGCAACCCTGTCACAGCGCACAATACCGCCGAAGATATTGATAAGCACAGCTTCAACATTGCTGTCAGAAAGCATGATTCTGAACGCATTGGCTATTCTATCAGGGTTAGCTCCACCGCCTACATCAAGGAAGTTAGCCGGCTTACCGCCGGAGAGCTGAATAAGGTCCATTGTTGCCATTGCTAAGCCGGCACCGTTAACCATACAGCCAACATTACCATCTAACTTGATGTAATTCAAGTTGAATTTTGATGCTTCGACTTCCAAAGGAGCTTCTTCTGAAATATCTCTTAAATCAATATATTCCGGATGACGGTACAAAGCATTTTCGTCGAAAGTCATTTTGCAATCAAGGGCAATTATTTGTCCATCGTTAGTTAACACGAGCGGGTTGATTTCGACAAGGCTGCAATCTAATTCATGGTAGGCTGTTACGAGCTTAGTTATGAAGTTGATAAAGCTATTAT
>JBAYPL010000184.1:0-5801 GCA_041677745.1 Kapaibacterium sp. (SeqCode) | reverse complement strand
TCAATGCTACATTTAAAGCCCGGAAACCCGAGAAAGAATTTTGATAAAATTCTTGAATTCATATCAAATTAGAAGAAATTAAGTACTCGTCAGCACTGTCGTAAATAAAGTTGGAGCCCATCTGCGGGGGTGGACTCCAACCGGCTTATTTTTTTTCAAGTTTAGGACTATGTATTGACATTTCAAAAGACACTAAAATATCTGATTTTACGTTTACATAACTATTCCCGAATATTTTTTCATTAATTATATAAGGTATTATATGAGCTTATTAGTCGGAAAAAAAGCCCCGGAATTTAAAGGTACGGCAGTAGTCGGCGGTGACGCCGGTTCCATGACTCCTGACAATGCATTCAAAGAAATTAGTATCAATGATTATAAAGGTAAGTGGGTTGTATTATTCTTCTATCCACTTGATTTTACTTTCGTTTGTCCTACGGAAATCGAAGATTTCGGCAAAGAATATTCAAAATTCAAAGAACTGAATTGTGAAGTTATAGCTTGTTCGACAGACAGTCATTTTTCACATCTTGCTTGGCGTAATTCACACCCCGGACTGCGTAATCTTCCTTATCCTATGCTATCAGATTTCACACGTGAGACTTCAAGAAACTATGAGGTATTGAAAGAAGAAACAGGATATGCTTTGCGCGGGACATATATCATCAATCCGGAAGGTGAGCTGGTATATTCAGTCATACAGCCTGAAGCAGTAGGAAGGAATACACAGGAAATTCTCAGAGTACTTACAGCTGTACAATCCGGCAAGCTTACTCCCTGTAACTGGAGTGCCGGTGAAGATACTTTGAATTAATCAAAGAATCGAATCATAATATTGAAAGCCATCACCATGTCAAAGAATAGTGATGGCTTTCTTATTTATTAATTTTCCATGACAAGCGAAATAAATGCTTCGGCACTGACATTAGCTTGAGCGTCAGCACCATTTTGGGCTAAAGCATCAAAATTTAATTCTTTCATTACACGTAATAATTCACTTTTAGATTCAATGGGTTGATTTTCTTTTCGGCTTAGCGGGTGACTATTATCCGGATGTATATTATTCTCCAATTTAGTGATAGCTTGCATGAGAATTTCAACCTGCCATTGAGTAAGTTTTTGGGTCTCAATTGTGCCGGTAGCATTGCTCTTATGATTAAGGGAATCAATTTTTATTTCCCTTGGAACGTATTGTTCAGCCTGATTTACGCTGATTTTTGCAATATTCATTTGGTAAATCCTTTTTATTTTATTATTTTACATAATTAATTTTTTCATTTATAATATATTGTATTTTGCAAAACCTGTACCAAGTTCTTAAACATAAACATTATAAGGAGAACAAAAATGAAGAGATTATTACTACTGATGTTAACAGTACTTATTACAATAAGTGCTTGCGGACCGAAAAAGGAATATTTATCACCTCTTGAAATTGAGAAGGAGAAGGAGAAAGTAATTGAGGTGATCAAAGAATATCAAGTGGCTTATGATGAGAAAAATTTCGGTAAAGTCGTAGAAACTCTTGCGGACGATGTAATATTCTTCGGAACAGATTCATCCGAAGTTATAAAAACTTTTGCAGATTTCAAAAAAGCAATCGAAAAACAATGGCAAGAGTATGACAAGATTATTTACGGAGAGATGCGAGATGTATCAATCCAGATGGATGACCAAGGCACATTAGCTTCGATAATTTTTGGTACTAATGCTGATTTTATAGTGGGTACAGATACTAGTAATTATTACCTGCGAATAGCGAGAGTATTGAAAAAAAGCAACGAGAAATGGCTAATTGTAAGTGGTATTGTCGGCATAGTTAGACCGGATGAGCATTACGGAGCTATTCAAGAACCGGAAACTCCTTAATTCTCAGATGAAGTTTCAAGTAGAAACTCCCGTAAATCTAATTTTTTTACGGGAGTATTTATTCGATTTTTTATTGAAATGTTTGTTAAATACGACTAAAATGAATTTCAATATGGCAACAATTCTGCATTGAAATAATATTAAGGAAATCAATTTTTTTAAATTAAATTTTATTTGAGGTTTTTTTTATATGAACAGGGTTTTATCTTATATCGAAACAAACAAAGAGCGTCACCTGAATGAATTGCTTGAATTCTTAAGGATTCCAAGCATAAGCAGTGTACCCGATAACGCTTTACATGTCAGAGAATGTGCATTGTGGTTGCAAGATCATATTAAAGGCATCGGAATTGAAGACTGTCGTATTATGGAAACACCGGGTCATCCTATTGTTTACGGGCAGTGGCTTGAAGCCGGAGAAAATGCTCCTACCGTATTGATATACGGACATTACGATGTTCAGCCTGTTGATCCTATCGAACTATGGAAGTCAAAGCCTTTTGAGCCTGTAATTCGAGATAAAAAAATATACGGAAGAGGCACTTCCGATGACAAAGGACAGGTATTTACTCATCTTAAATCCATCGAAACACACTTATCGGTATATGGACGACTTCCCGTGAACATCAAGTTGTTAATCGAAGGTGAGGAAGAATGTGGCAGCAACAACCTCGAGGATTTCATTAATCATCACAAAGAATTGCTTAAATGTGATACTGTTTTAATTTCTGATACCGAATGGTTTGCTGATGGTTTGCCCTCAATTTGTTACAGTCTTCGCGGTATTTCATATATTGAGGTAACAGTCACCGGACCTGACAGAGACTTGCACTCCGGTACTTACGGAGGAGCCGTAGATAACCCGATACAAATATTGGCTTCAATGATTTCCAAACTAAAAGATGAATACGGAAGAGTCACGATTCCGGGGTTCTATGATGATGTTCTTGAGCTGACTGTTGAGGAAAGAGAGGGATTCAAATTATTACCCTTCAATGAGAAAGAATATAGTAAGGATTTGGGCATAAACGGCGTCAACGGAGAATACGGCTACAATACTCTTGAACGTACTTGGGCAAGACCATCACTTGATGTAAATGGTATTATTGGCGGTTATACGGGTGAAGGTGCGAAAACTGTACTGCCTTCGCTTGCATCAGCAAAGATTTCGATGCGACTTGTTCCACACCAGAAATATCAGGATATTTCCGATAAAATATGCAGCTATCTGTCGAAAATTGCACCACCGACAGTGAGTGCCAAGGTCAAACAATTACATGGAGGCAATCCTGTACTTGTACCGCGTGACAGCAATGGTGTCAAGGCAGCAATGACAGCTTTAAAGGCGGCTTTCGGTACTGAACCTGTTTTCATGCGAGAGGGTGGCTCTATTCCGATTGTTAACGTATTTGGATTGGAATTAAACGCACCAACTGTCTTAATGGGTCTCGGATTACCCGGTGATAATATTCATTCTCCGAACGAAAGTTTTGCAATTGAGAATTTTTACGGCGGTATCAGAGCATCGGCACTATTCATGAACGAATACGCGAATATGTAGAAATATATTTATGACTTGTTCAAAACACAAAAGCCGCTTAAATTATTGAGCGGCTTTTGTGTTTTATTTATATCATTCTACTGCTTAAAAGTTTTCTTTCCGGTATTCTTTTGAATGGAAATTCTCTTTCCGGGCAAATTGTGAGGATGATATTTATCATCATGACAATCATTACACTTAGGAGTTGCACCAAAGTTACTGCTCTTATGACAATCACTACATTCCATATCTGCATGAATGTCATCAAGTTCCAAGCCGATTCTCCTATGGTCAAATTTACCTTGCGCATATTGAGGATGACAAGAAGTACAACTTGACGATAAGCCTTTAAAGCTGCCGGATTCCTTATGACAAGCTGAACATTTTAGCATGTTGTGTCGCGGATTCAAATCAAAACCTGTGGAACGGAAATGGTCAAACTTCTCCATTTCTTTAGATTTATGACATTTACCGCAATCATCTTTTTCGTGACAAGTGATACAAGACTTATGATGCTCTTCAAAAGTATAATGAACTTTTTTCCTTTGATTGTCAAATTCATCAGTCCTCATCTTTGATAAATTAACATCATGACAGCGCATACAATTCTCATCTTTATGACAACTCACACAAGAAATATTGAAAGTGTGTGTATGCTGGTCATGGAAGAAAGTAACCAAATTGCCTTTATCATAATTAGTCTCATAGACAATTTTCTGTGGCTCATGAACAGGTGGATGTTCGGAATTTTTGATTCTTTCAATAGTTTTTGAAACATCCGGTGAATTTTGATTGATATGACAAGATTGGCACTTGGTATCTCTTTCCCATTGACGATGGCAAGTAAGACACTGTCTGTGGTAAGCCGCTTCAAGGTCAGGTTTCGACAAGTCTTCTCTGATTCGGTTTGGCTCATGACAAGTGATACATTTAAGTACCGGACCGGTAGTATTATAGTGATGACAACTTTCACAACCACCCGACATTTCCGACATTTCAGCATGCAGCTTATGAGAGAATATAACAACTCCATAATCGCCGTCAATCATATTCATTTCAACAATTTCCGGACCTTCATCAGCAGTATGATGCACAGAAATCATCTCGGTTCTTGGACAATTCAGCAGGCAAGGGTCATTAATCGTAGGGTACTCGCAATAATGGCAAGTTTTACAATCTATAGCCATGCCGGAATGTCCTTTCGGTAGGCTTGTGTCATTTTTGCTGCTTATTAACTTTCTTGTTACATCGGAACTTTCTTCCTGTTGAGCCAAGTACTTCATTTCTTTCAGGTTAGAGCCGAGAAGCACTATTGAACCGGCAGTAAACATTAATACAACGAATAGCCATTTATAGTTTTTCATTTTTTCTCCTCACCAATAACAACAATTTTATCTTCCGTTCCCTGGTCATGAGAAATAACCGGAAAGTTCATGACGACATACCTGTAAAGCAGAATTATCACAGATGCACATCCGAGAGTTACTAAGATTTCTTGAATCGTTGGGAAATACAAATAATCAGCATAAGGCGGATGATAAGCTACTAAGAAGTTATTTATACGGTTTACAACAACTCCGAATATTACAAAACCGCAAGCTGTAAGTAGAAGGTTAACCGAACTTAATACCTTCTTGTTCAGGAACATTACAAGAGGGACAACAATACCGATTAACACTTCAACATAAAACATAACACTTTGCAATGAAAATTCACCGAGATAAACGAAGGCTTCTCTGATGACTATATCACCGATTTTGAATGATAAGTAAACCCCAAGCAGTGGACCAACATAAGATGACATTCTGGATAAGATGGGCATTTTAGGCTTCAATTTAAATGATTTAGAGTTTAATATTGAAACAAGTATTATCATGGGAATGCCTACGACAACAGCGGATATTAAAAACAAAAGGGGTAGTACCGGAGTCTGCCACAAGGGATGCATTTTGTCACCTGCAATAATCATCAGTGTTCCTAATGATGACTGATGTAATGATGACAGAACAACACCGGCAATGATGAATATGAACATTGTTTTTTCAAGTCCGTTGTCGAGTGATATCAAAAGTCTGTTTGTAATATTATTGAAGGGTTTAAAAATACCTTTCATATTTACATTATTCTTAAATTTTTCTGTTATAATCGGAATAAATTCGATATACAGAACAGTGAGATAAATCATTACACAAATACCAACTTCGAATAATGCAGAGTTAGGATTCCAGTGAATAATTGGATGCCAAATATAATACCAGCGTCCAATATCAAAGAATACGGCAAATCCTACAAAGGTATATCCGAGCATAGCTGTCAGAAGTGCGGGTCGAACAACTATGTTGTAATGCTCTCTATGCATGATATGACCAATAGCAGCTGATATGAAGCCACC
>JBAYPL010000183.1:0-5820 GCA_041677745.1 Kapaibacterium sp. (SeqCode) | reverse complement strand
GCAGAAGCACGAGGTTTTCTGCCGAATAATGCATTGAATGATTTGCCTATACCTCGCGGCAGAGTAATCGAGGCATTAAAACTAATACAAAATAATGACACTTTATTGAGCTCCGGAGAAAGGAGTACATTAGAACATTTTCTAATTGAGTTCGGTATCGAGGCAAACAATTCCCGTGTTTTATTTGCAAGCTCAAGCGACACTTCACAGATTTTATTCGACGGCTTGATAAGCGATGATGAAAAATTGATATATCGTTATTCAGATTCTGTGCACTCAGTATCCTTTTTACCATTGGCATCTGCGGAAATAATCGGCAGAATAAATGATGAAGAAAGCGACAAGGCTATTCTCGGGCATTTAGGTTTCAGATTGTTCGGAACTTTAAGCTCATCATTGGGTTATAATTTGCAGGTAACCAACGGTTCATTATTGAACGGTAATAAAGACATTGCTTTGTTTGACCATAAATACTCACAGAACATTAAGTTTGCCGTCTTGAACAGTGATATAGATTATACAGAATCACATATCAGATTCCAGCATGATTGGTTTTATGCCGGTATAGGACGTGAATCCAGATTAATCGGTGCGGGATATAAACAAAGAATGATAATTTCCGACAATCCTCCTGCTTTCGATGCTATTTATCTTGGAGCAAGGTTGAAGAAATTTGAATACAAATTCATGCACTCATCACTTTTGTCACTGCCGGAAACATATTTCGGCTGGCAAACAGGTCCGGATGTTCTGATAATTCCTAAGTTTATGGTTACGCATCGTCTTTCTGTAAGACCTGAATGGGGTGAAATTTCATTTTGGGAAAGTATAATTTATTCAAACAGGTTCTATGACCTGGCTTATCTCAATCCGTTAAGTTTCCTCAAGTCCCTGGAACATTCACTGCGTGACAGAGACAATTCGGGTATGGGAATTGATGCGACTGTCAGAATTTTTGACGGTATTCAGTTGAAGGGAACGTATTTTTTGGATGATATTATATTTTCAAAAATCGGTACAGGGTTCTGGGGAAATAAATCAGCTTATAATATTGGTCTTCAATGGAGTCCGTCTATGCCATTCGATATAGGATTTGAATATACTCGTGTCGAGCCTTTTACTTTTTCACATTTTAATGTCCAAAACTCTATGACTCATGATTCATATATAGTGAGTTCATATCTTCAGCCGAATTCAGATATTTTCACTCTCTTTGCAAACTATTGGTGGGGTAACCGTTATCCGCTTGAAATTGAAATATCTTACAGAAGACACGGCAGAAATGTTTTAGACGAAGACGGTAATATAATTCATAATGTAGGTGGATCAGCACTGCAAACACATAATCCTAAAGACCCGATGGAAGGTTATTTATTCTTGGACGGAGATGTAGAATATCTTACAAAACTGGATATAAAAAGTGCTTATGAAATTGTCAGAGGATTTAATTTTAAACTTCACTATACTTTGTATGCAATAAACAGCGACCTTAATCATTTTATAAGAGTTGTATTCAGATTCGACGAATTTTAATATTTTTGAATAGATTTAGTCAGACAATCAGGAAATTATTTGAGCGGTAATGATATATTGATGATATTGAGTGCCTTTCTGGCATCTTATACATACATATTTTATCCCTTGGTATTATTTGTAATTGCTAAGATTTTCCCAAGACCTGCGGAACGCAACGACAGATTCTGCCCTGAGATAACTATTGTTATTTCTGCTTATAATGAAGAGGAATTCATAGGCAATACAATCAGCTCAATTAAAAATTCAGATTATCCTAAGGAAAAAATCCAAATTTATATAGGTTCAGACGGTTCCGGCGACAGAACGAACGAAATAGTTAAAAACCTATCAAGTAAAGATCCCAGAATACACCTGTTTGAACTGAACCGAATGGGAAAAAATCAGGTTCTCAATAATTTGATACCCAAGGTAGAAACAGATTTTGTAGTCCTAATGGATGCTGATGTCAGCCTCAAATCCGATGCATTGCTTCGACTGATGACTTACATGATTGATGAGAATACCGGTTGCACGATTGCTTCACTGGATACCCAAAAAGAATTTCATTCCGATAATGCAGGTTCAAAAGGCGGTACACTATATCATAAATACGAGGAAAACCTTCGTGTACTCGAAGCCGAAGCCGCATCAAACGTAAATGCAATGGGAGCTTTGTACTGTATCAGAAAAGAACTGTTTACAACAATTCCCAATGACAGCGTTTGTGATGATTTATACATTGTTTATTCAATCATCAACAATAGGAAAAGAGTGCTATTTGCAAGAGATTCACGTTGCACTGAAATCAGGTCACGCAGCTTAAAGCATGAGTATAACAGACGAATCAGACTTGTGGCAGGAGGCTTATCAACCATAAAAGAATTTTCAAACCTGTTGAATATTTTTAAATACGGAATAAATTCATTTTTTATTTGGTCACATAAAGTATTCAGATGGATTTCGCCACTGTTTTTCTTGATACTGCTTCTGGCTACCATAACAGCTGACTATGATTCGTCTGTATTTAAGGTATCGTTTATTGCCCAAGTCATTTTGTACGGAAATGCCTTCATTGGTTGGCTGTTCGAGAAGCTTGGCGTAAAAATAAGATTTTTTCAGATATTTGTGTTTTTTGTATCAATGAACAACAGCACAATCAGCGGATTATTACGATTTGTGAAAAAACAACAGAATTCTTTGTGGAATAATTTGGGGTTTGATGAATAAACATTACCTTTGTAAATTGTTAAACATGTTAATCTGAATCATGCTAAACCGAAGTATTGCCGACTATAATGCTATACATACGGATAATGAAAGTCACTTTTATAAATCAAAAATTAAAAGCGGACATTCGCAGATATTAATACAATTGCTATTCGATGTTGTAGCAATATTTTCAGCATATTTGTTAATTTATTTCATTCGATTTGAATCAACACTGATATCTGTAACTGTCAAACCCGGCATTGCTGAACTCATGCTTGGGGCATTCGTATTCGAGTCCTTTTGGCTTGTATTGTTCTATTTTTCGGGCATGTATAAGAATTGGTATGAAAGGTCACCTTTTAATGAAATGTGGAAATTGCTCAAGACGGTTTTAATCGGTTGTGCGATTATAATTTTTCTGGTAAAATTAGATAGTGATTCATCACCACGGAAACTTTACCTGTTAAATGTAGTCTTGATTTCTCTGACAACACTTAGCGGTAGAACTACAGCAAGAATTATTGAAAAACGTCTGCGCAGAAACAGAATATTAGCCATACCTTCAATTATTGTCGGTACTTACAAACGAGCTTCGGGTTTTTATGCTAAGTGCTTTAAAAGTCCCTCGTGGGGATATAATCCTTTCGGCATTGTCCTGATTAATCAAAGTGAATTAGCAGAAATCACCACAGATTCTTCCAATAATCCGCCAATTTTAGGTAATCTTGAAGAACTTCAGGAACTTACGGATTATTATAAGCCTGAGGAAATAATAATCTCTTCCGACAATACCGACCATAAAAGGATTATAGATATTGTTTCGTTTGCCTCAGACAATCATATCAAGGTGAAGGTAGATCCTGATTTGTATGATATTTTTACCGGACAGGCAAAAACACAAATGCTTTACGGTATCCCTCTGATTGAAATCAGAACTCAACTGATGAAGCCTTGGCAGGAAGTCATTAAGAGAATATTCGACGTAATATTCAGCCTGACATTTATAATATTAGGTTTACCATTATGGTTGCTGGTAGCTTTGATTGTAAAATTAGACTCAAAAGGACCGGTGTTATATTCACAGCCGCGTGTAGGCAAGAACGGAAAGATTTTCAAAATTTACAAATATCGCTCCATGAGCTATGAACCCTTGCCCAAAGACCAGAAATGGACAAGCAAAAATGATCCGCGTGTTACGAGATTTGGCAAATTCATACGAAAAACACATATTGACGAGACCCCTCAATTCTTTAATGTGCTAATGGGTGATATGAGTGTAGTAGGACCCAGACCTGAACAGCCCAAATTTGTTGATGAATTTTCGAAATTGCTTCCATACTATAATCGCAGACATAAAGTCAGACCCGGTATCACAGGATGGTGGCAAGTAACCTCAACCGGTTACGAGTTGAGTCTCGAAGAGGTTACATCAAGAATTAAGGATGATTTTTATTATATTGAAAATATGTCGCTCAAACTTGACTTTGAAATAGTCATTCGTACAGTTTGGTGCGTTTTAAAAGGACACGGACAGGCATAAGGAGTAAAGCATGAAATCAATCATAGTCATACCAACATATAACGAAATTGAAAATATAGAACATTTGATAAATGAAGTTCTTACTAAAGTTGACGGAATAAATGTTCTGGTCGTAGATGACAATTCACCGGACGGAACTGCTGCTACAGTCAGGAAAATGATGAAGAGTGACGACAGAATACACATATTGGAACGACCGGGTAAGATGGGTCTCGGCACTGCTTATTGCGATGGCTTCCGGTATGCACTCGACCATGGGTTTGAAGCTATTTTCGAAATGGATGCGGATTTCTCACACGACCCTAATGAACTGCCACGATTTCTCGAAGCATTGAAAGACAATGATTTAGTCATAGGCTCAAGATATATTACCGGAGTAAATGTGATAAACTGGCCCCTGAGCAGACTTATACTCAGCTATGGAGCTAATTTATACACGAGAATTATTACGGGTTTACCGATTATGGATGCCACAGGAGGTTTCAAATGCTTCCGTGCTTCAAAATTAAAAGACATTGATCTAAAATCAGTCAAAACAAACGGCTATGGATTTCAAATTGAAATGAATTACCGCATGTGGATAAACGGTGCGAGAATCAAAGAAATCCCAATAATTTTCGTTGACAGAAGGAGCGGTGTTTCCAAGATGAACAAAAGCATCATCTATGAAGCTATTTTCCTTGTTTGGAAGTTGAAATTTTTTAAAAGCTCTTTTAAGAATAAAAAATAAAATGAGTTGAATTCATTTGATGTTTGAATTTGATATTTCCATAATAATTGTCAATTATAATGTCCGTGATTTTCTGTATAAGTGTCTTAAATCAATCGAGGATGCTTCCCAAAATCTACGGGTAGAGATTATTGTTGTGGATAACAATTCACAAGATGATTCAGTTTCATTTTTAAAGCCATTGTTTCCTGAGGTAAATTTCATCGAGTCCGGTGTTAATCTGGGTTTCGGCAGGGCAAACAACCTTGGTTTCAGTAAATCCTCGGGGAAATATTATCTAATACTAAATCCTGATACCATTCTTCAAGAGAACACACTTGATATAATGTATCAATATATGGAAGAACATACCGAAGTAGGTATTTCCGTTTGTAAGATGCTGAATGCCGACGGCTCTTTCCAAAGTGTATGTCGCAGAGGCTTCCCGACACCATGGGCATCGTTCAGCAAGTTGTTCGGATTGCAATCTTTATTCCCAAAATCAAAACTGTTTGGCAGATATAACCAAACCTTCATGCCGATAGATGAAACATATTATACAGAAGCTGTCAGTGGCGCATTCATGTTCTCGAGAGCAGACGTAATAGATAAAGTTAAGGGTTTCGACACTGATTTTTTTATGTACGGTGAAGACTTGGATTTATGCTACAGAGTGCATCTTGCAGGTTATAAAAATGCTTATGTTCACACTACATCTATCATTCATTATAAGGGTGAAAGCTCCAAAAGAAGCAGTCTTGACGACATAAAAATATTCTATGAAGCGATGGAAATTTTCGCCAGAAAACATTATTCCCGCTCAGCAGTTTTTTTAAAATTCATGAAT
>JBAYPL010000182.1:0-5831 GCA_041677745.1 Kapaibacterium sp. (SeqCode) | reverse complement strand
CACGACCATCCAATCCTCTGACTACGGCAGTTAATCCTTCTCTTCCAATCCACGCTCCACTACCTTCATCGTCTAATTCAATACCCCAGCCACCGCACCTATACAAATGATTCTTATGTTTACCAAGAGCTATAGAGCCGGTGCCGACAATCGTCATTATGCCGTCTTTACCTTCAAATGCACCTTCAAGTGCAATTTCTGCATCACTTGTTACGAGTATCTCGTTGATGACTGTTCTCTGACTGCGAGCGAGTGTCTTTATTAAGTTTCTGGAACGTAATTTTTCTTCTTCCAACCAAACACCTGCTAAACCTACAACTATGGCATCAACTTCACCTGTTTCGATTCCGGATTTATTACATAACTCTGTAATCACGTTTAGTGTTCTTTCGCATGATTCACCGACACCGACAGCGCCGATGCGGGTAGTACCTGCAACAAGCTCGGATTGAACCTTGCCATCTCTGAAAATCACACCGCGAGTCTTGGTGCCGCCTCCATCAATACCTATTATAGTATAATCTTTTATATTTATCATAGAATTTTATCATTGATTTTAATTTCACAATCACCTGTATTAATACAATAACTATGCCACAAATGAACACATGATAAAATGTCGTAAAAATCAGTATTAATCAGCATCCGCAGGATCTTATCATTTTACGGAATGTGCTTAAACACTAATGTTTTCATTTACGAAGTGATTATAAATCTGATATTGTAATGAATTGAAATTGAAGATAGTTCTTACAGTATAAGTCATCTGTAAATAAACGGAAAAATCCCTCTTACAATAAATATAAGAAGGATTTAAAATATCTAAACACACGTCGTGTATTCTGTTTAGTCGTTCTCAGTTTTATTACTTATCGGAACGGGAAGTTCAAATCTGAGCTTTTCATCAAAAATTTCTTTCATTGCAAGGAATGTAGGTTTAGGTATTCTGTCAAATTCTCTGCTTATAGATATTTGGTCGAAGTTGACAGTATCTGAATCATCAGGTGTAGGCACGATATCAGCCATCCTTTCATTTAACTCCTGCTTGATATAATCGTTTATTTGTCTGGCTCTGAAGCCCATAGCAACGATAGACTGGTATATTGAACCCTTGGCGGATTCCTTCATTCTTACTTTAACCGGATTAACAACGTACTTTGCCAAATTTGTCCTCACAAATGTACAATTAACTAAACTACAAAAATAATAAGAAATTATTAAATAATATAATTTTTTTTATTCTTGTAAAATGTATTATATTAACGTTCTAATTGTGTATTATTTTAAAAAACTTTTTAAACAATGATGAATCATTAACGGATAGTCCTTTAAATTATGCAAAAATTATATTATTCAATCAGCGAAGTCAGCAAATTGGTTGATGAAGAACAGCATATACTCAGATACTGGGAAAAAGAATTCGGTGAGATTAAGCCCAGAAAAAACAGAGCCGGCAACAGAGTATATTCGATTAGAGATTTAAATGTTATTAAAACAGTGAAGAAGTTGCTGCGGGACGAGAAACTTTCTCTCAAAGGGGCAAAAGAGAAGATTAAAGAATATCCCCTTGAATTTTTCGAGAATATGTTATTGCAAGAAGAGAATATTCCCTTGCCAAGACAAGAAGAAAATACTAAACATATCGAACCTGATAAACTTATGGTTACATTGCCAATACAAGAGCTTCAAACAGTCCGTTCTCTTTTGTCGGACATAAAAATATTTTTGAAGACATCAAATTAATAATCTAATACAAATTAAATCGTCTCTAATGTAATTATTTATAAGCGAAGATTAAATTTTTGAATATTTCAAATCGGAGAAATCTAATGTTAAACAAGCTATTGTTTTCCTTAATTGCCTCCTTCGCGGTCATATCCGGGACGTCCCTTTCCCAAGACTATAAATACGAAGTAAGAACTATCGGCAGTCATGGCGATGAAGTGCTTGGCGTATTTGTTAACGAAGCGGACACCAAGGTAGCAACATGCAGCCTCGATGAGACAATCAAGATATGGAGCCTTCCTGACGGTAAAGAATTATGCTCTATGTCAGGTCATCTGGGACAGGTTAATAATCTTTCGTTTTCCGGTAATGACAAATTATTAGCCAGCGGTTCGAGCGATATGACTGTCAGATTGTGGGACATCGAAAGTTGCAAACAATTAAACGTTCTGACAGGACATACCGATCAAGTTATCGGCGTATATTTCAGCCAGGATGATAATTCTACTTATGTAGCAAGCACCAGCTTTGACAAAACCGTTAAGCTTTGGGATGCCAAAATGGGTAGCGAAATTAAAACTCTACGCGGGCATACAATGCAGACCAATAATGTAGCTTACAGCTATGACGGACAGTTGCTTGCCTCATGCAGTGACGATAAGAGTATCAGGATATGGTCCACTGATTTGAATACAGGTAGTGCAATCCAAATTCTCAACGGTCACGATGCTCCTGTACTGTCGGTACTTTTCAGTTTCGACAGTAAGTATCTTGCATCTTGCGACCAATCAGGCATAATAAAAGTCTGGCAAATGCCGGAAGGACGACTTATTAATACTATAAAAGCTCACGACGAACTGATTCAGGATGTCACATTCGCCGGCGATAATAAGACTATCGTTAGCGGCAGTCTCGACAAAAAAGTCAAGATTTGGGATGCATTATCAGGTAAAAACTTGTATGAAACTGTGCTCGATACTGAAATTTGGTCAGTAGATTTAACATCTGACCTGAAATACATAATTTTAGGATGTGCTGACGGCTCTGTCAGAATGATGACCGAACAATCTGCCGTACAAAAAATTAAAGTTAAAAAATCTGATGCCAAAAAAGGAGGGAAAAAATGATGATAAAACCCAAGATTCTTCTGATTACCGCATTCTTGCTTATCAGTGCTATTAATTATTCGAATGCACAAATGATAAAAGCTGTGGTTGCCGTAACAGGCAGCATCAGAGACGAACTCAACAAAGAACCGCTAACCGTCAGTATCGAGGTATTTGACAATACAGGCAAGAAAGTTAACAGCACAAAGAGCATTTCTTATGATGAAGGCTATTATTTCGTTACAGGGCTGAAGCCCGGTAATGTATATACTTTCGATTTACAGTCAGAGAATCATTTCAGTGAATCTTTGACAATTTCTGTTCCTAATTCAGATAAATATCTCGAAATCTCAAGAGACTTTAACTTGAAACCTCTTACAAAGAATGCTAAGATTCCGCTTGCTGTGTCTCCATTCGAATATAACAAATCAAAATTACGCTTCGGCTCTGCTGTTGCTCTCGAACGACTCGCCTCTACACTGAAAAATAATCCGAATGTCAAATTTACGATTTTATCTTATCCTGATAATGATAAAGATGCAAACGAAAACAAAGAATTAACAAGAAAACGAGCCGACGCTCTTCAAGATTATTTCGTAATTCAAGGTGTTGAAGAATCAAGAATACAAATCCGAGAATCAGCTGCTACTGACCCCGATTTACCTCCCCCGACTGAAAAAAGAGCCAAAGGTAAAAAATATATCGGTACTACTTATATAGTAATAAACGATTTCTAAACACTTATTATCCCATTGATATAAAAAAAAGCTGTCCCGGAAATATATTCCTCAAAGACGGCTTTTTTTTATATTATGTTCTCAACTTATCTGAGAATATCATCAGCTAAAAAAAAACTGTGATAAACATCACAGTCTTTTAAGGCTTTCCGTACTCAGAGAGGGACTTGAACCCTCACGGGCATAATGCCCACAGGATTTTAAGTCCTGTGCGTCTACCGATTCCGCCATCTGAGCAAGTAAAGAGTTACAAAAGTAAGATATTTTTTTGGAAATGCAAAAACAAATTTTGTCTTTTTACACTATAAATGTAAATTTGTATAGTTTTCATTTACAATTTTGAAATAAAGAATTGAGTACAGACATTTTTAACAAGGTGGTTTCCTACCTGGAATTTCAAAAGGAAAATTTCGGAGAGCAATTACCGGTTGATATAAAGGAATCCGACAGTAATACGGAAGTTACTTTTAGTCCCGAGCAAATTGTGAGCCTGAAACCGGCAGATGATTTGTCGAAAATTGCAAGTACTGTCAAATCAGAAAAACAATCCCCGACAGAGGGAATATCACCCGACTGGCGAAGTTCCGACAAGCTCAGCGTCCTCGAAGGCAAAATCAAAAATTGCATGGAATGCTCATTAGGAGCAGGAAGAAAGAATTTCGTGTTTGGTTCCGGAAATCCTAATGCCGACATACTTATTATTGGTGAAGCGCCAGGTGCAGACGAGGACGAGCAAGGTCTGCCATTTGTCGGAAGAGCCGGTCAATTGCTGACCAAGATTATCGAATCTGTAAATCTGAGCAGAGAAGAAGTATTCATCGCAAATATTATTAAATGCAGACCACCAAACAACAGAAGACCCTTAAAAGATGAAATTGATAGTTGCGAACCTTATCTAAAAAAGCAAATTGACCTCATTAAGCCTGCATTTATTCTGTCACTTGGCCTTACATCAGTGGATTCTTTGTTGAAGAAAACCCATAAAATGGCAGAAGTCAGAGGCAAATTGATGGATTATCATGGAATACAAATGATTGTAACATATCATCCTGCCGCACTCCTACGCAATCCCCAATGGAAGAAATTTGTTTGGGAAGATGTGAAATATCTCAGAAGATTGTATGATGATTATTTAAAGTCAAAAAAAGGCTAATCTTTGAAAATTGACTCAATTTTTTACATAATGCTCAAATTTTCATAGAGCATGATATGCATTCGAAAAAATTTGAATTGTTCTTGATTTGCGTAATAATGTTGTATTAGCTGTAGCTTTGACAGCAAATTTCAGTTATACGAACAATATACGCGAATGTCATTAATCTTAATAATTCAAAATCCTAAATAGTAAAAATCATTATCGCATCAATGAAGTAAGTCTATTCTACTCATATCTGAGCAGTTCTATTGTATCCTGCATGGAAGCACGTCTTGCCGGAGTTATCCCGAAAATCAGACCGACTGAAATAGATACAGCGAAAGATAAAATAACCGAAAACGGAGAGACAATTGTCTTAATATCCGTTAGTGACTCTATTACAAATCCGGTAGCAAATCCAAGGATAATTCCAATTATACCTCCTGACACGGATATCGCCACTGCTTCGCTCAAAAACTGTAATAGAATGTCATGTCTTTTTGCACCCACTGCCTTCCTAATTCCAATTTCCTTAGTTCTTTCGAGAACAGATGCCAACATAATATTCATTATCCCTATTCCGCCCACAATGAGTGAAATAGATGCAATTGCACCTAATACAATATTGAATATTCTTTTTGTTGATTGTTCTTGTTCGAGTAACAACTCGGGAACAATTATTTCAAAGTCAATCACATAATTATGTCTTCTTTCGAGGATACGTCTTATTATTTCGACCGATGGCTGTACATCCTCAGACTTGTCAAAAGCAATGGTAAGTTTATCGAGCTGATTAAAATTTGGTTCACTTCCGCCATCGTTATCGCTTCGCCTCTGTAAGTCAGCTTTAGTAACAAGGGTTCTGTTGTTAAACCTCATAAGCATTGTGGGAACCGGGATATACACATCCATGTTAAAATCTCTGATTCCCAGATTCTTGATATTATCATTTGTAATTTTTTTCTCTGTAATTACACCTATCACAGTAAGCCACTGTTGACCACACTTAATGGTTTTTCCTAATGGATTATCCATTGGGAACAATCTTTTATTGATACTGCTGCCAATTATACAAACATTCTCAGATGTCAAATAATTCCTTTCGGAGAAGAAACTGCCGGTTTCAAT
>JBAYPL010000181.1:0-5849 GCA_041677745.1 Kapaibacterium sp. (SeqCode) | reverse complement strand
ATCTTCGATAATAGTATCAAAATCAACCCTGGGTTCATCAGCCTGAAACTTCTTATGCCAAAGTTCACTTTGTGTCTCACCGTGCAGAGCAATTTCAATAATCAGGCTTTTTATCTTCTCAGTTAGATTTTCATCGTCAATGATAGATTGTAAAATATCATCTTTGTCGGAATGTGACTGGAGTAGTGCAAATATTGCCTTAGCCGATTCTGAATAGAAGGTGTCTTTGCCAATATCATGTCTTTCTATCAATGTCGTAAAATCGTCTATGCCTTTGAGTGCATATTTAATGAGAATTCTTTCTTCATTCAATATCGAATCGGGAATAATCATTAAATCATCGTAATTTATAGCTGTTTGTGAATCTGAGTTAATTAGAAAATCTATGGGATTTATATCATCAGAATCTGATTTCCTCTCCTTATCAAGCAGTTCGTTGATAAATTGCCCTCTGAATTTGTAAACTTGTCTTAGTTGGGACTCCGATAAATCTAAGAGACCGGCGAGTTTTCTAATATAAAAATCGTGTTGCATACCATCCGGAATTGATACTATTGCTTTTACGGTACTTTTAACAAATTCCGACAATTCGGCAGCTGTGTTGATAGATGATTTTTTTTTTGCCTGTTTATACTTGAAATCAAGAAATGATTCAGCATCACGTATCATATATTCCATTTGTACTGCACCGTGTTTTTGAATTATGGAATCAGGGTCATCATTCTCCGGAAGAGTGATAACCGAAACATCGAATCCGGCTTTAAGAGCCAATTCCGAGCCTTTTAAAGCAGCATTAATACCGGCATTATCGCCATCAAAACAAAAACATATATTTTTTGTGAATCTTCCAAGCAAATGAAGTTGTTCAAGTGTAAGTGCCGTACCACTTGAAGCAATGACATTTTCGAATCCGCTACTGAACAGGGTTAAATAATCAGCGTAACCTTCGACCAAAATAGCAAATTTCTTGTCTCTGACAGCATTCTTTGATTCAAACATCCCGTATAACAATTTACTCTTATCATAAATCGCCGACTGGGTTGAATTTATATACTTTGCTTGATTTTTTTCGTCAGTAACGAGCCTTGCTCCAAACCCAACAACACGTCCAATGTAATCCTTTATGGTAAACATAGCCCTACCTCTGAATCTATCGTATATTTTTCCTGACTCGTTTTTTCCGACGAGTCCACATTCGATTAAAGTATCTTCGGAGAATCCTTGTTTGATGAGTTTTTTACTAAGGCTGTCCCAGTCATTTGGAGAATAACCCAGCATAAATTTTTCAATTATGTTATCGCTGAAATTCCTTTTGTGAAAATATTGCAGTGCCGGAGCACCTTCTTTCCTGCGTAAATATTTGGAGTAAAATTCAGCCGCTTCTTTCAAAGCCTCATAATATGCTTCATATTTTCCGGCAAGGCTTGACGACTCACCGCTTGCGATTGGTATATGAATTCCGTATTTAGAAGCCAATACATGAACGGCTTCATAAAAGTTCAAACCTTGGTATTGTTGTAAAAATGAAAATACATTTCCTGCTTTACCGCATCCGAAGCATTTGTAAATACCTTTATCTTGCGAAACAGTGAATGACGGTGTTTTTTCATTGTGAAAAGGGCAAAGCCCTATATAGTTTTGACCTCTCTTACGCAAATCAATAAATTCGCCGATGACATCTACTATATCAGCAGATGATTTAATTTTTTCGATTATATCGTTCGGTATTTTCATGTCTGTATTTTACCGAATATTTGCACTTCCGAAATATCCATGCAATCTCGAAGTAATTGCTTAATATTCTTTTTTGTTACAGGATCCACCAGATTTGATGCTATTTCAGCCGAAGGCATAAGAACAAATCTTCGATTCCGGAATTGATTATGTGGAAGAGTCAACATTTTATCGTTATAAACTAAACTATCATAAATAATTATGTCTATATCAATTTCACGTTCATGCCATTTGTTTCTTATCTTTCTACCCAAAAGGTATTCCATAGACTTAGCTATAAACAGCAACTCAAAAGGTGATGTGGCAGTTTCGGCATAGATACTGATATTCAAAAAATCAGGTTGACGAGTAACTCCATAAGGAGCTGTTTCATAAACCGATGAAGTTACAGGATTGATAATAATTCCGTTAAGCTTTAGGAATCGGACTGCATTTTGGATATTCTCGAGACGGTTTCCGAGATTCGAACCGACAGAAAGCAAGACTTTACTCAATTCATTGTCATGAGCCAAGCCTTCTGACTTGCAGAAGACTTGGTCATAATCAGCAATATCACTAAATCCCGTCATAATTATTAGTCGTTCCGGTCTCTTGAAATTGTTTGTTCAGATTCAATATAAGCAATAACCCTTCTCATTGGAACTGCATATTTCCTGATGCGAACAGTAGCAATTATGAGATTGTCGAATTTATCCATCAAAGTATTGAGAATTTCGTTGCAAATAGTCTCAACCAAATTGTAAGATTCAGCTCCGCTGATTATTTCAGAGGCACAAAAAAGAGCTTCCTCGTAATTGACAGAGTCCTTAACATCATCTTTTACAACAGCGCTGGAAGCATTATAATATAAATCAAGGTCAACTTCATATTTCCCTCCAAGTTTTTTTTCTTCTGGTTTTACGCCATGGTAAGCGTAGTATTCTGCATTTATGACGCTGATCCTTGTCAATCCTGTTTCAGGCATTCTATGTTCATCCTGTATGATTTAAAAAAATACGAGACGAATTTAATTATTAAAAAATTTATCAGTCAATGAAATCAAGTTCGATAGACAGTTTAACATCAAAGTAAGTTTGAATAAAAGACGAAAAAAAAAAGTAGTAATTACTTATTAACATATAAACAAATATAGTGTTCGTTTGAGCTTCATCTCATCGGATATTGTCGTAAAAATACGCTGTAAACTACTGATGAATAATGAGAATAAAAACAATGGAAAGTAAATATTTCGCTTGGTGGATAAATTTAAAATGCTTAGTTTTACAAGTGTAGAAGTTTGCATTATAAAAAAAGCATTTGAAGATTATGTAATATTGTTAATAAATTTTAAAATAAGGATTGAAAAATGAAAAATTTCCATCTATTAATTTTATCATTATTTTGTGTATCTGTATTATTTATCACAGCATGTGAAGAAGACAAACCATCTGACCCTGCCGGTCAAAGTGTTGCTTCTTGTGAAGGCTGTCATTCCAACCATGAACATCTCAAAAAAGTTGCCGAACCATACGTGGACCCGGGCGGAGGCGGATGTGGTGGTTCAATTCCTCATATTGAGCCATATGATGCCGTTTATCTTGGTGGTACCGGCTACGATTCCTACAAAGAATCATCACATTACTCCATCGGTTGTGTAGGCTGTCATGGTGGTGTTGATAAGACAGACGACAAGAAAGTAGCCCACAGTGGTGATTTTATTGCAAAACCATCTATGTTTGCACAAGAAAAATGCGGTTCCTGCCACGTAGAAGAGACTAAAGGTGCCAAGACCAATATTCATAACGGATTTGGTCAAATGAAAAAAATAAGTCAAAGAATGGGACTTGCAGGATCTCATGAGTTTAGCCAATTACCTGAATCCATGCAGGAAGGCTATGCACAGAATTGTGCTACATGCCATGCTTCATGTGGCGAATGTCATGTTAACAGACCACATGCAGGTGGAGGCGGATTAATAAACGGACATGCTTTCAGCAAGAAGCCTGATATGCACAATGTATGTGTTACTTGCCATAAGACACGGGGCGGACATGCTTTCTTGGGTGTTGCATCAGGTACTAAGCCTGATGTACATCAATCAAAAGGTTTTACATGTACGAGTTGTCATACTAAGCAAGAATTGCACGGTGACGGTGTAAAGTACGATACACGATACGAAGTTGCGCAACTGCCTCAATGTACAGACTGTCACAGTAATATACTTTCTTCTAACACTTACCACTCGATGCACGCTTCAGATATGAGTTGTCAGACTTGTCACTCTCAATCTTACAACAGTTGCGGAAGTTGTCACATAGGTGGTGAGGGTGCGAGAATTACATCATACCAAGATTTTAAAATTGCACAAAATCCCATCAAAGATATTAAACCGGATCTTAAATGGGTTACTGTGCGACGTACCTTATCAGCACCTGATTCATGGGAAAAATTTGGTGTAGCAGAATATACAAAATTCGATGCACATCCTACTTATAATTATACATCTCCTCATAATATCATGAGATGGACCGAACGCACACAAGTTGAATCCGGAGCTTCATGTTACGCAAATTGTCATATTAAAAATGAAGACGGAAATCTGAAAAATGCCAAATATTACTTATTCGAATCTGACTTGTTAGACTGGGAAGTAAAAGCGACTAAGACGATTACAGTTGACGGGAAACTGCCGTCAAAATGGTTTAATTAATATATTATAAAATTATTAAAGGAATTTACAATGCTTTTGAAAAGCTTTAAACTATGGGCTCTGATGTTAGGAGTAATATTCATTGTCTCATGTTCGGACGACAATTCCAACCCAAGCAAGGATGAATCATTGCTTTTAGTTGAATATCTCGAAGCTAACGGCGATTATGTAAACACATCAGCTCCGGCTATGATAGAAGCTAAAGATGTTAAGGCTCTGATGGCAACTCCAGAGCGGGTACATATTATTGATGTTCGTAATGCTACAGACTTTGCAAATGGCCATATCGAAGGCGCGGTGAATGTGAATATTCCCGACGCTTTAGATTATATTAAGACAATTAACGCAAGCAGTTTTGACAAAATTGTTGTTGCATGCTATTCAGGACAGTCTGCTTCATATCTTACTGCCTTATTCAGGATGTTAGGATATAATAATGCTGTTACTTTAAAGTGGGGATATTCCTCATGGAACCAAGATTTTGATAAATGGACTGCAAATGTAGGCAACTCAAAAGCTACTCAGATGACCACAACTCCTTCATTAATGCCTGATGCCGGAAAGCTTCCTACACTGACAACCGGAAAATCCAACGGGAAAGATATTCTTGAAAGTCGTGCCGGTTTATTGATTGCCGAAGGTTATAAACCCGCATCAATTACTGCTGATGAAGTATTTTCTAATCTTAACAAATACTTCATAGTAAATTATTGGCCTGATAATCATTACATGGACCCTGGACATATCCCCGGTGCTATAAATTATGTGCCAAAAAGTGATTTAAAACTAAGTGCGTACCTTAAGACTCTTCCAACAGATAAGACTATTGTCGTATATTGTTATACCGGACAAACAAGTTCACATGTAGCTGCTTACCTGCGTCTATTAGGTTATGATGCAAAATCACTTTCCTATGGCGCAAATGGCATGATGTATGACTTGATTAACGGTAGAACAGGATTTTCTACTTGGAACAGTTTATTTATTGAAGGTTATGACTACGTCCAATAATCTGAATTAAACCAAAATAGAAACCGCATGTAAATGCGGTTTTTTTTGATTCTTTATTCTTATGAAAATTGTAATTAGCTGAAAAAATCATATATTTGTAATTATTTTAATTATAATTTCAGTACAAGAAAATGAATAGGTATTATTGTATAATCATTTTGTTATTATTGACACAATTTTCATTGTATTCTCAAGAAGCTATCAGAATAATTGACTCTGACTTAAGTAATTATCCGGATATTGTAAACAATATTTTTGTTTTTGATTCAAATGGAAATCCGGTTTATAATATGAATGCAGGAAACTTCAGCATCAGAGACAACGGGGTTACACAGTCTCAAATAGACTCATATACTTGTACTGCACAAGAGCCTAAGCTGAATATATCATACACCCTTGTGTTTGACCTTGGTTT
>JBAYPL010000180.1:0-5864 GCA_041677745.1 Kapaibacterium sp. (SeqCode) | reverse complement strand
CGTATTGATAACCAGCTCATTTTTCATTATGAATTTTGACACTAAGCCCTATGAAACACCGGATTACAGGACTGTAGTCGGCAATGTCTGGGAAGGACCGCCTTTGACTGCGGAATTTTCGTACCCAGTATATAAGGCTCAGAATGAGTATTTTGAGGAGCGAAGAAAAGCAGCTGAAAGCACATTGCCGGTATTTCTTTACGATGAAATTGTAGAAGAATCCATGTTAAACAAGCTGGATAATTATATTCTTGTATTGACAGAACTTGAAGATTACAACAATAATTCACCGGATTTCTCATTCTCCGAGAGGTTGGTTAATCCATTGCTTACATTGAATAAAACTCAGAAAGAAAACGATTTAAAAAAAATCCAGAGAGTGATAACTCAATATATTAGAAAAGTTTACACCGGTGGTTTTGTCAATATTTCGACAGACCGAATGAACACATCAGAAATATCAGTTAAGACCGGAAGCAATGAATTCAACATACTTCCTGTTACGAGTTTGAGTGATAAGAATCTGTTTTTAATCAATGCCGAAAAAGTTGTTGAAAATAATATTAATCCGCAATTGAGACCATTAGCACTGGAAGTCTTGGGGCGACTGAACACTCCCAATCTTACTTTCAGCAAGGAGTTAACCGATAAATCGGTCGAACTAAGGATGCAAAACGTACCAAGAACAATTGGTTATGTCAGAAAGGGTGATATCATAGTAAAGAATGGTGAACGATTGACTAATGAAACAATATTGAAAATAAGCTCATACCACAGTTCCTCACACATGATTGAAGATACAGGCTACAGTCCGATTTACTATTTAGGAGGCATCGGACACGGCATAATATTATGTTCAATTTTACTCTTATACATATTTATTATTAGACCAAAGATATTTGCAAGTAAGACACAGCTGATAATAATCATGCTTGTAATGATAGTCAGTTCGGCAATGGCTTGGCTATCAAGTCAAATACACACATCATATCCTTTGGAATTACTGATAATAATTCCGGCACTATCGATGCTTGTCGCCATTGTTTATGATTCGAGAACAGCCTTCTATACTACCGTAACAATGTCGCTTCTATTGGCTGGTATTCGCGGGAATGATTATGTAACGGGTACAATAATGATCTTTACCGGTATTCTCGCGGCATATACTGTCAGAGATATTCAGAGTCGTACTCAGATGTACTTGTCATTTTTCTATATATTTATTGGATTTGCCGTTACAGTATTAATTTTCGGAGCTGAAAGAAGTCTTAAAACAGAAGAGGTGGTGACTTCTTTAGTATTTGTTTTTGTCAACTCATTGATGGCTCCTCTTATAACATTCGGTTTACTGTTTGTTATTGAGAGATTTTCAAATATATCAACGGATTTACGAATAAAAGAATTTGATAATTTAGACCACCCTCTATTAAGAAACTTGACCGAAAAAGCACCCGGGACCTATCAACATACATTATCGGTGGCTATGCTTGCCGAACGTTGTGCTCGAGAGATAGGAGCAAACCCGCTTCTTGCCAAAGTCGGGTCATATTACCATGATTTAGGCAAGATGGCTAAATCAGAATATTTTACGGAAAATCAAATAGGTATAGATAATAAGCATGATATAATAAGTGCAAAAAAAAGTGCGAGAATCATCATTGACCATGTCAATGAAGGCATTAAGCTTGCACAGGAATATAAACTTCCTAAGCGTATTATTGATTTTATCCCTATGCACCACGGCACTACACTTGTAAAACACTTCTACGCAAAGGCATTGGAAGCTGCTGACAATAAATCAGATGTTAACGAAAATGATTTCAGGTATCCGGGTCCCAAGCCCCAAAACAAAGAAACCGCAATCTTGATGATATGTGATTCTGCCGAGGCTATTTCAAGACTTGACTCCAAAACATTGGAAGAAATTGAGGAGATTATTGAAAGAAATATTCATGAGAGAATTTTGGACGGTCAATTTGATGAATGTGAGATTACACTCGATGATTTATCAAAAATAAAGAAAATTATTGCCAAGAATTTGATCGGTATGTCACATAAAAGAGTAAATTATAAAGAAATACCCAAAACAGACAAAAATCAATCATGAAGAAGTCATTGAAGGAAATATTGAAAGCAATGCCCGTGGCTTATACTCGCGACTTAGTTCCGTATTTCAATCATATTTCTTTGGAAAAGGGTCTGTCTGAGAATACTTTTGATTCGTACTATTATGACTTGAAGAACTTTGCTGAATTTCTGAATAATCTCGGGACTAAGTCAATAAGAGAAGCTGACAGAAAGTCAATAATAGCATTTCTCGACAAACTCGACGAGTTAGGAATCGGTTCATCAAGCCGCTTGCGTTATCTCTCGTCAATTCGAGGATTTTATAAGTTCCTCCTTGATTCAGGTAAGATTGCCAATGATCCTTCAGAGAATGTTGATGTGCCTAAGACCGGTAGGAAACTGCCTGATACCCTTACTGTTGAGCAAGTAGAGCAAATACTTTCTGCACCGGACACTTTGACACCGGCAGGCATCAGAGACAAAGCGATGATGGAAACCATGTACGCATGCGGCTTAAGGGTATCGGAGCTGATTGGCATTAAACAGCGAGATATACTGTTAGAAAATGAGATTATCAGAGTGTTTGGAAAAGGCAGTAAAGAGAGAATTGTACCTATCGGTTCGGCTGCCTTGGAATGGATAGAAAAATATAAGACTACGGCAAGGTCACTCTTTTACAAAGGTAAGGATACCGGAGATATCCTGTTCCTCAATCAGCGCGGTACAGGCTTGACACGAATGGGATTTTGGAAATTATTAAGAGCTTATTCGGTCAAAACCGGCTTAGGAGACAGAGTACATCCTCATACATTGAGACATTCCTTTGCCACGCATTTGTTAGAGGGTGGGGCAGACTTGCGTATTGTACAGGCAATGTTAGGACATTCTGATATTTCGACAACACAAATTTATACTCATACCGACCGTGATTTTATTAAAGAAGTTCATCGGACTTTTCATCCGAGAGCTTAATCTGTAAAGCTATTAATTTCTATTTTAATTAAATAATGTCTGAAGAAAAAGCACACAATTACCCGGATGATGAATTCAAAGAAATGGTAGCCAATCTGCCGACAAAACCGGGTATTTACCAATATATCAATAAAGACGGCAAAATTATTTATGTCGGAAAAGCAAAAAATCTTAGAAACAGAGTGAAGTCATACTTCCTCGCAGGAAAATATTATGATGCTAAAACTAAGGCTCTCGTCAAGCGTATTGCTAACCTTGAATATATAATCGTGGATTCTGAAACTGAGGCTCTGCTTTTGGAAGATAACCTCATAAAGGAGCATAAACCCAAATACAACATACTGCTTAAAGATGATAAAACTTATCCCTTTATTCGTGTTACTAATGAACTCTTTCCGCGTATCTACCAGACAAGAACTGTCGTTAAAGACGGTTCGAGATATTACGGTCCTTTTACGGATGTCCGTCAGGTAAGAAATATTTTGAAGTTAATAAGCACACTATTTAAAGTCAGAAGTTGTGATTTAGCAATAACGACAGATTCAATCCGCTTAAAAAAGCATAGAATTTGTCTTGACTATCATATAAATAAATGCGAGGGTCCATGCGAAGGATTAATCAGTTCCGCAATTTATAATGAAAATATAAAACAGGCTCAACAAATCTTACAAGGAAGAACCAAAGAGGTAGAAAAATATCTCGAAACTAAAATGAAAGAACTCAGCGAAAATCTCGAATTTGAAAAAGCAGCTGTGATAAGAAACAGATACCTGCTGTTGAAAGATTACAGTACTAAACAAAAGATCATAAGTTCGGATAATGTTGATCGGGATATCTTCGGGTGTGCGAAAATTGACGATACCGCTTGTTCAATTGTTCTGAAAGTGAGAGAAGGTAAATTAATCGGTAAACGACATTTTATTATCAAGAACTCGATTGATGCCTCCTTTGAAAATATTATTCAAAGAACAATGGAGAAATGGTACTTGGAAAGCGACTTCATTCCCTATGAAATACTCCTGTCGTATGAGGCGGAAGACTTGGAATATATAAGTGACTGGTTAGTAAAATTGAGAGGTAAGTCTATTGATATCCAAATACCCAAAATCGGTGACAAGAGAAAAATTATTGAAATGGCGAATTCAAACGCAGAATATCTCATCAGAGAATTTAATTTGGCAATGGAAAAGCGAGACCAAGTAATACCTCGACCGGTGCTTTCGCTACAAAGGGACTTACGATTGAAAAAAGTACCGAGGGTAATCGAATGCTTCGATAATTCACATCTTCAAGGTACCGATTTGGTTTCATCAATGGTTTGTTTTATTGACGGGAAACCTGCAAAATCTCAATATAGGAAATTCAAAAATAAAACCGTTGCTAAAAATGACGATTTCGGTGCAATGAGAGAAGTCGTCGAACGCAGGTACAGCCGTCTGATAGAGGAAGGCAAAGAATTACCCGATTTAATAATCGTTGACGGAGGTAAAGGACAACTGTCATCTGCTTATTCTGTATTGGAAAAATTAGGTCTGGAACATAAGGTCAATATTATAGGTCTTGCTAAACGCTTAGAGGAGATATTCCTGCCAAATGAAAGTGAATCAATTTTATTACCACGAACTTCAAGCAGTTTAAAGTTGATTCAAAAGCTCAGGGATGAAGCTCACCGTGTAGCCATAACTTATCACAGACAGCTCCGCTCTAAGAGAACAATACAGACAGAGTTGATAAATATCAAAGGCATTGGTAAAAAAACAGCCGAAACTCTGCTCAAAGAGGTAGGTTCAATTGAGAGTATCCTCTCGGTAAACGATGAAACACTTCTTAATTATATTAACCGGAAACAAATTGACAGTATTAGGGAATATTTTAAACAATTATACAAAATTGATTAGGAAATTAATTCAACTTATTGATAATACCACCAAGCTATCCATCTGAATTGTTGCATTTTTGTCCGGCTCATCTAGAATCATCATAATTCTTATAGATATCATTTCTCAAAATCCAATATAAGAATACCATTGTAGCTTGACTAAAAATGTAATCAGAACAATGAGCTTGCAGATATGCTCTATATCCTAAATTATATAAAGACTAAACATGCACAATTCGTTTCTATGTTAATTAGCGATACCGACTGAAACAGATTAAACTCCACAATCTGATACTTTGCAAGTAATTGAAAACTGCACTTAACAGTTGTTTATAATATGATTATCAATTATATTAAGTTTTGCAATATGAACTATTATTAAGAATTCGTTAATACAACGTTCATAAAACGGCATTTTTTGTTAATTTATATAAAAATTTTTTCCTCATTACATATTAATATATAATTTATAATTATGTATGTAATATAATTTCGTTAATTAGTTGGTTAAGATGAGTCTATAATAATAAATCATAGCTAAATGATGAATTATTTTTAATGCGTTAATAGGTAAAAATCCCGCTGAACAGTGATAAATACTGTATTGGAGAAAAAAAAACATGTAAATAAATGTAGCATTCCGGAAACATATTTGTCATTACATTAAGAAGAAAGTAAAAACAAAAATTTAAATTGAAGATGAAACAGGAATTTAAAATTGAATTATAAGTTAATTTTTCTATTAAGTTGAGAGGTAAGTAATGAAAACACTTTATACGAAGATTACGATGCTGATAGCTTTGGTTATATCATTATCGTTCACGAATCTTCATGCAGAACCCAATCAGGATGACCCTGAAATCCGCAAGGATTTGAAAGAAAGGATGCCCTTCCTGATGAATTCAAACAATGCCGGAACACTGTTCTACTTAGCATTCCACCCTTG
>JBAYPL010000179.1:0-5869 GCA_041677745.1 Kapaibacterium sp. (SeqCode) | reverse complement strand
GTGGTGATATTGGCTATATGCACTGCCATTGCTTTCTTTATGTCTCTTCCGGTTGAGAGGACTGTTGCTCCGGGTTTTGAACAAGCAGACTTGTTTACCAATGCCGGATTAGTATTTGTGATTGCATTGATGGGTTGGATGCCGACACCTATTGAAGCATCTGTTTGGACTTCTTTGTGGTCACTGAGAAGAATCAAACAAAAGAATTATGTGCCTACATTGAAAGAATCTATGTTTGATTTCCATCTGGGTTATATAGGTACGACAATATTAGCTGTGTTCTTTCTGACTCTCGGAGCCAAAATTATGTATGGAAGTGGGATTGGCTTTTCCAACAACGGCACTGAATTTACAAGTCAGCTTCTAATGCTTTATACAGGATTATTCGGCAATTGGAGTGCTGCTCTTATTGCGCCGGCGGCTTTTTTCTCTCTTTTCAGTTCTTTACTTACTGTTGTTGATGCTTATCCTCGTTCAATTCTTAGTGCGTACTTTTTGATGAGAGGAGAAAGCGAAGAATTCGGATTCAAATATTATGCTGCGATGATGCTGTCTATGTCCCTTGTCTCATTGGTAGTTGTCAGCTATTTTACAAAAAACTTGAAAGCCATGATGGATTTGGCGACTATTATTTCATTCCTTGCTGCTCCGATATTTGCATATTTCAACTTCAAAGTTGTTATGTCGCCCGATTTTCCTGATAAATATAAACCCAAATCTTGGCTGAAATATCTCGCAATCGCCGGTATGATGTTTCTGATAGGTTTCAGTTTAATTTATATTTGGTCTTTACTCTTTTTCTAAGATATTTTCACATATTTATAAAATCTTTAATTGTTTTCACCCCAAGCTCTGTCATCTTCAAATGTAATGTCGGGGTACTCGGTTGAAAGCTTTTTCAGGTCATTGAAGGCAGAAATCAGTTTGTTCCTGCTGAAAAATGCCGTCGAAATGGTTAGGATATTTTCGTCGCTTGTCATTACTACAAGATTTTCTGTTTTTCTATTCATTTCTTTAAATGATTTAACGAGTACGATATCGCCGATATCAGCAGAAAATACTACTTTCGGGTTATGGTATTCAACCTTTTCTTTACTTATTTTCAATGTCCTTTTCTTTCTGCCGAAAAAATTTAAAAATCCGCCTGCGAACAAGCCTAACAAACCTCCGGAAAATGATTGAGCCAACGCTTCTTTGTCGCCGTCCATTACTCCTGTTACAATATACAGAATGCTGAGAATAATTATCAAATACGACAGATAAGTAAATGATTTCAAAGTCGTCGAGTACTCACTGATTTGTTCACTCATGATTGATTCCATTTATTCTTTTAACAATCTCTTCAAGGGTCTCCATGGCAATACTTAATTTGTTATTACTGATATAGGGAGCCGGACCTAAGCGGAGAAAATCCTCACGATAGTCCGAGAAAATATTAAAATCAAACAATTTCTTGTTTATTTCACGTGCATATTTACTTCTAAGAACCAAAAAACCTCCAAACTTGCTCAAAGGTATTTCATTATCACGGCTGATAACTGTCGGGTCAAAATCACAATTATCAAAATAATCTGCCATTATTGCAATCTGCTGTTGATTGACTGCTCGAAGCAATGCCGGATGAAGCTCCATTTCACGGAAGAACTTGAATACCTCGGCAGCACGGTAGTGAGAGCAAGGGTCATATGTAGAGCCGGCAAATCTGAAATGGTCGTTCCCGTAGTTTGTCAATCCTGTGGATTTTTCGGAAGCCAAGAGTGAAAATTCACTGAACCAACCGGTGATTACAGGACGAGCTTTACTGTTTTTCGGGAATCGCAGGAAGCAGTTACCTTCGCCAAGTTGGCAATATTTATAACCGCCGCCTACTAAATAGCAGTCATTAAGTCCTTCTTTCTCAATATCAAATTCAAGAATGTTCAATGCATGATATACATCTACCAGAAGTTCGGCTCCGAAGTGATTACACTGCTGTGCAATATGACCAAGATTTTCGACAATTCTGCCGTTCTTATAATATACTTTTGAAATTATCACACAAGCAGTATCATTATCAATCAAATTGCTTATTCTTTCAGATACAGTTTCAGCAGGCATTGCCGGAACTTTGATTATTTCAATATCTGTTTCTGACAGTCTGTCTAACTGTCGTCTCACCGTGTGAAATTCCATGTCGCTTGTAATTATCTTACGGCGATTTTTCAAATCGAGTGATGACAGGAATCTGATTAGGAGTTCATGAGTGTTTGATGCTAATGCGTAGTAACCCTTGTCGTCATTTGTTAATTCAGCGAATCCTGTTCTGACTTCATCTGATTTTTCAAATACTTTCACCCATTTGTTGTCAACATATTCAGCTGCATCTTTCCAACATTGCATCAAGCCGTTTTTTGCTGTGTCAGGTAATGCCTGATGTGAATGTCCTGTAAGTAATATTCTGTTGCTGACATTAAAATCAGTATAATACTTTTCAAGGAAGTTCGGTGAGTTCGTAAATTTTTCTAATTCTTTCATAACGAAAATTCCGCCCGTATTATCCATAAATCCGGAAATGCCTGCCTAAAAAGTGTGCTTTTGAGATACTCTGCACCAGACGAGCCTCCTGTTCCGATTTTTGCACCTATCGTCCTCTGAACCATTTGTACGTGACGATAACGCCATTCTTGCAATCCTTCGTCTAAATCCAATAATAGCTCACAAAATTGTGAAATGACCGGAGAATTATTATAAATATCCAATAATATACTTCTGACTTCCTGATTGGGTTCGTATCTTTGTCGGTAATCTCTGTTAAGCAAATTATCAGGCACTTCGTAAGAATTATTTTTCAGATATTTTAGGAATACATCCCATAGCGACGGAGATTCATAGCGTTTTTCGAGGTTTGCTTTTTCCGTTGGGTTTGCGTTAGTGCGAGTAATCGCTGCACTATCCTTGAACCCTAATAAAAATTCGACCTCACGAAATTGTGTTGACTGGAATCCGCTTGCACTCTCAAGATAGTTCCGGAATGTTAGAAATTCGAGTGGGGTCATGGTTTCCAACACATCGAGTTGATGAACCAATACTTTAAGTATTGTATTTATTCTTTTTAATGTCTTTTGTGCAGCCGTTATCCTATTTTCACTCAGTCTCTTGCAAAGTTCATCTGATTCATGCAATATCTGTTTGAACCACAATTCATATACTTGGTGAATAATTATAAACAGCATTTCGTCATGTTCAGGCGGGGCTGACTTCAACTGTTGAAGCTGCTTGATTTCATCTATTTTCAGATAATTCGAGTATGTCAATTCCATTGTATTTTGTTCTTTAATGAATAATAATGCTTTTTAACTGATTTAGAGTAAAATTATTTCAATAATTTTCATAAAAAGCACATTGTAGTCTGATTTGAGGCTCTACATATTTTGTTTTTCTCACATAATTACGGATTTAAAGTGGAAAAATCAATCAGTATTGACAATCTTTATGATTTTTATATCGAGCTTATACATTTTCAGAACTTAGAACGTCTAATCAAGTTGAAAATAATTATTAATTTCAGCTAAATTTTATTAACAAAAAAGAGAGATTAAATGAGAGACGTAATGTTGATTGTGCATTTCATTGGCTTAGCAATGGCAATAGGCTACATAATCACTTTATTTATGAATGTTTTGACCGGGAAAAAGTTGGGCGGTGATGAGTCCGGAAAATTTATTATGAACGTACTGAGTTCTACTGTTATTGCTCATATAGGAGTAGCTTTGTTGATACTGTCCGGCGGTTATTTGATGACTCCGTACTGGAGCATACTCGGCACTAAACCGCTCTTGATTGCAAAACTTGTTTTGGTGCTTGTCTTGGCAGGAATTATAGGCATGACAGGCTCAATGGGCAAGAAACTAAAAACCGGTAGTGAACCATCACTATTGAGCAAGGTTGATTTGTTCAGCAAGATAATGTTATTAATTGGCTTAATCATTATTGTCTTGGCTGTGACTGTATTTCATTAAAATAAAATTTTAAAAGGCTGCAATCCCTTCTGTGAATTGCAGCCTTTTAATTGATAGCAGATTGATTGAATCAAAGTATTTTTTTGAAATACAGCCGAAATATTTGCATATTAAAATTAAATTATCGTATCAAACCGTCATTTCTTAGCTTCTCAGCGATATCTTCCGCATAAGATTCCATGATTAAATCGTAATCAGAGCCGAACCATTCTCCGGAGCTTGAGTATGAAGTAGCAATCCAAGCAGTGCCTTTAGTATTGACATCAATCAATTTTGCTTCGAAATACGAGCGATACTCTCTTTCCACTGTGCCGCTGCCCTGAGTTGTAACAGTTCTTTCGGTATAAACATCTCTGCCATTTCGCTTTTTTACTTCTCCCTTGGTTTCAGTTACAGCTTGACCGGGCTTATAAGTTTCCTGAACCTGTTTATCTTTCCATTCAATCAGCAGATACCCGTCAATTCCTTCTTTTAAAAGGATTTCCTGCATTTGTTCCTCGCTCCAATCACGTGTCGGCGGGAAAAGCATTGAGCCGGTTCTGACTGAAATTCCTCGAGCAGAAAGCTCCATGCCCATTTCTCTTTCCAGCTTTTGTTTATATTTCAAATCGGATATATCAGCCACAACACAAACATTTGAAAATTGTCTGCCTCTGAATGCAGGATCTGTGAATGTTGTAGTTTCAGTTGAGGCGCAACTTGAAATTATCAAGGCAAGGACAAGTGCCAAACAAAGTCTAATAACGATTTTCATCTTTTACTCCAATAGTTAATTAATTTTCCATAAGTAAATATGCTTTAATGAAATCATCAATCTCGCCGTCCATAACTGAATGAATATCAGTATTCTTCAGCTCGGAGCGATGGTCATTGACCATAGTATAAGGCTGGAAAACATAGGAACGTATCTGGCTGCCCCATTCTATTCTTTTCTTAGTTCCTTCTATTGCTGCTTTTGCGGCTTCCTCTTCTTCCCGTCTTTGCTGATAAAGCCTTGATTTTAGCATCTTTATAGCTCTGTCGCGATTTTGAAATTGTGAGCGTTCCTGCTGACAGGCAACAATTATTCCTGATGGTATGTGCCGCAGACGAACGGCTGTTTCTACTTTATTGACATTCTGTCCGCCCTTGCCTCCTGCACGGAAAGTATCCCATTCGAGGTCGGCCGGATTAACTTCAATCTGAACTTCATCATCTACTTCGGGAAATACAAAAACTGATGCGAATGATGTATGTCGTCTTGCATTGCTGTCAAATGGTGAAATTCTTACAAGTCTGTGAACTCCGTTCTCTGCTTTCAGGTAACCGAAAGCATATTTCCCATTGAATTCGAGTGTGCATGATTTGATTCCTGCTCCGTCGCCGTCAACTTGTTCGAGTAGTGTTACTTTGTAGTTCTTTCGTTCACCCCAACGTATGTACATACGCATGAGCATCTCTGCCCAATCTTGTGCCTCTGTACCACCTGCACCCGCATTTATGCTAAGCAGAGCTGTTTTATCATCATCTTGTCCTCCTAACATATTCCTGATTTCCAAATCGGATATATGGCTTTCTGCACGATTTATTTCGGAGGTGATTTCTGATTCGAGTGTCTCGTCTTCGGTTTCATTGGCTAATTGCCACATTGTTAATGAGTCATCTACCGAAGTTTTGGCTTGTTGCCAGTCAGATACCCAATCCTTCATGCCGGATATTTCCTGCATGATTTTCTTGGCTTTGTTCTGGTCATTCCAGAATCCGTCGGCTTCTGTTAATGACTGAAGCTCGCTTATTTCTTTTTCTTTGCCGTCAATGTCAAAGAAACCTCCGCAATTTTTCGGCTCTGGCTTCTAAATCTTTTATCCTGTCTTTTAATGGCTCAAACATAT
>JBAYPL010000178.1:0-5892 GCA_041677745.1 Kapaibacterium sp. (SeqCode) | reverse complement strand
AGTGGCAGAATCGTAGATGTACCGAATGGCAGAGTATTTACAATGCCACAATATAATTATTCCAAACAATTTCCTTTGCTGTGGAATGAACTTAGCTTCAGAACAACATTTGAAAGTGATATTGAAAGCGTGAAGAGTATAATTAAGATTGCACTTGATTTACCAGAAATTCAAAATTCTAAGGATGACATCGCTAAACTGAATGATGTGATAGAAAATTTTATAACATATAATATATCAGCAGACACGGCAATATTCTTTAAGGTGGTTGAAAATGGTTATCAATTTACTTTTAGGTATTTATGCAAATTTAACGGTCGTAGAAAAACCGAACAAATCATCTGGGAGAGCATCATAAAATCCGTAAACGAGAACCCTAATGTAAGATTTGCATATCCTACACAACGATTTGTCAGCGGGATTGATAATAAAATTCAAGGACAAAATTCCTATAATATTGTTTGATAATATTCGTAAAACGTGAATGAAGTACACAATAAAATTTATATGGCAGGATGTTAGAAGGTATCTGTGGCAAATCACACACGATGTGGTTTCTATCAAGGAAGGTACCGATGAATTCGGAACAATTGCTTCGATACGTTCCGGAATACCAATCCGCGGAGCAAATGTATGGATATTGATATGTTCAGCATTATTAGCCTCAATAGGATTAGATGTAAATTCTACTGCCGTAATCATCGGAGCGATGTTAATATCTCCGCTTATGACCCCGATCCTCGGTATTGGATTAGGTTTCGGTATAAGCGACAGGGATATGATATTTTCATCTATCAAAAATTTTTCCTTCGCAGTTTTTGTATCTTTGATCGCAGCGTCTGTTTATTTTGTATTTACCCCCTTGGGACAAGCAACACCTGAACTATTAGCTCGAACGAAGCCTACTCTGCTTGATGTCGGCGTAGCTATTTTCGGCGGTATAGCAGGCATCGTAGCAACATCAAGACATGAAAAGACATCTGCAATACCTGGAGTAGCTATTGCAACTGCTCTTATGCCGCCTCTATGTACTGCAGGATACGGTATTGCAAGCGGTGAGATACAATTCTTTTTTGGAGCATTTTATCTTTTCATGATAAACGCATTCTTTATCAGCTTATCCACTTACTTTGTAGTAAGATATCTTAATTTCCCGTATATTAAATTTATTGATGACGAGCGTAAGAAGAAAATGCAACGTTCGATATTGATTGTAGCTATTGTACTGATTCTTCCAAGCAGCTACATTCTTTATGATGTAGTAGTTGATGCACGAATACAGAGAAATGTACAAAGTTTTATTGATAAATATATTAATAATCCATTTCATGAAGCAATAAGATGGGAAATCGAAGAAACAGATTCAACAGGAATAGTTAAAATTTTCATTGTGGGTGAATCTCTTGATAATAAACAAGTCAATCGTCTCGAAAGAGAGTTTAACAAATGGTATATTGATGACCACAAATTGAAACTTATACAAATGAATGTTCCTCCTTCAGAAAGGATACAACTTAAGAAAGAATTAGCCGGAGAGGTAGCTCTAAGTGTCATCAAACAAATGCAATCCGCTCAATCCGAAAAACAAGTCCATCAAAGAAAAATTGACAGTCTTCAGAAGGTTATGAGAGAATTATATCTAAATCATGCATTATTGAATGATATCAAAGAAGAGACTTCCGTGTTGTTTCCTGAAATTGATAATCTCAGATTTGGACTTTTAGGCTCGGAATTAGGTGATAATGATTCTTCAAACGTCCAACCTGTTGCATATATTATTTTCAAGAACAATGTTCGTGCTCAGATGCGTAAGGAAATTTCCGGTAAGATAAGTAATTATTTACAGGTGAAATTTAAACGTGATTCTGTGATGATTTTACAAGATTGATGTTAAATTCATAAATATTTAAAAATACATTATTAAGTAATAGAGAAATAAAATGCCGTTTATCAGGTCGATATCAGGATTAAGAGCAACACTCGGAGACGGGTTAATACCCTCTGTTTTAGCAGATTATGCAGTAGCTTTTTCCAATATAATACCCAACAAGAAGGTTGTTATCGGTCGTGATGGACGACCTTCAGGCAAATGGATTGAAAATCTCATTTCCGGAGCTTTAGTGGCTGCCGGATGTCAAGTCAGATTGCTTGGTATTGCTCCTACTCCGACTGTACAGTTAGAAGCTGAACACACCGATGCCGGCGGCGGTATCGCTATAACAGCTTCGCATAATCCCGGGCAGTGGAACGGTTTGAAATTTATAAACAGCAATGGTGTATTCTTAGATGCTGAAGAGAATGCAGCTCTATGGGACCTTATTGACAATAAGATGATATCAATTCCATACAGCACCGACTTCTATGATGTAATCCATGATTATGATGCTGTTCACAGGCATATCCAACGCATCATGAAGCTAAGTCTAATCCAAAATAATGTTGACAAAATCAGACACAGGAGATTTAAAGTAGTAGTTGATGCGGTAAACAGCTCCGGCTCTAACGCAGTACCAGAACTTCTTAGACTTTTCGGATGTGAAGTAATAGACTTATTCTGTGACGGCTCCGGATTATTCCCGCATACTCCGGAACCAATACCTGAAAACCTGATTGACCTTGCCCAAACAGTAAAAGCTGTTAAAGCAGATTTAGGAATAGCTGTTGACCCGGATGCAGATCGTCTTGTTCTAATTGACGAAAACGGTTTGCCAATCGGCGAAGAAAAAACTATCGCATTAGCTACTGAATCTGTATTATCGGATTCTGACAAAAAAGGCAATATCGTAATTAACCTTTCTACTTCTTCAGTTACTAAATTAGTAGCTGACAAATACGGCTTTAAGACTCTCAGATCACCGGTTGGGGAAATAAACGTTGTGAAATTGATGAAAGAGTCTAATGCCATAATTGGTGGCGAAGGCAGCGGAGGAGTAATAATGCCGGAATGTCATTACGGCAGGGATTCACTCGTCGGAATAGCTCTCATCCTCAATTTGCTTGCCGGAAGCAACAGAACATTATCAGAAGCTTCCAATCAACTGCCTAAAATGTTCATGGTAAAATTAAAAAAGAACTACACAGGTGACTTGAATAAATTGTTTGATGATTTGGCTTCAAAATATCACAGGGAGCAAATTACTCTCAGCGACGGTATAAGAATTGACTTCGATAACTATTGGGTACAACTCCGAGCTTCTAACACAGAACCAATTGTAAGAGTAATTGCGGAAGCTAATAATTCAGAACTCGCTGGTCAAATTGCTAATGACATACTATCTTATGTAAAATAAGGGGTGAAATCTATGTCTATCAGCGTGATGATACTTACCAAGAATAACAGTTCTTCTTTAACGGATACCATAGATTCCGTAATTGATATTGCTGACAGTATTATCGTTGTAGATACCGGCTCGGAGGATGACAGCCCTGTAATTGCTTCAAAAAAAGGTGCTGAAGTCTTTTTCTTCAATTGGAATGATAATTTTTCCGATGCACGAAACTTTGCACTTAAACATATTCATACTGAATGGGTTTTAGTATTGGATTCTGATGAAATTCTAACAAAATTCGATATGGATGTGTTTCAAAGTATCAGTTCAAATCCAAGAGTCGGCGGCATTAACCTAAAGATTGCAAACAATTTATCAAACGACAACAACAATAGTGAAATCCGAACACACAGATACACAAGATTGTTTCGGAATTGTGACAAGTTCAGATTTGAAGGAAGAATTCACGAGCAAATCAAGCATTCTATTGAAGCAGCAGGATTTGAAACCGTAGAATCGGATTTTTGTATAAATCATTATGGATACTCCAAGAAGTCAATTTCACGTTACGAAAGAAATATTCGTCTTCTGAAGTCGGATTTACTTGACTCACCCTATGACGATTATAAAAAATTTCATCTTGCAGAAACATATTTTGTTGACGGGAACTACGAGGAAGCTGAATTAATATATAAAAAAATCCAATATTCCGATGAATTGAGCACTTCTCAGTCGGAAATGGTACAATTACGATTGGCTCAAACAGCACTTAGAAATGATGACTTGGAGCGAGTCGAGGAGCTGACTAAATCGGCTTCTAACGATGAGCAGAATGAAGCGTTGAGGCTATATGTTCGGGGTACCGCCTTTCTCCTGAGACAAAATTATCCCGATGCACTTATTTGCTTTGAAACTTGCCTGCGAATTGCTTCTCCATCACTTTCAAGAAAGGATCTTGAAAGTGCATTAAGTCTTACTAAAAGGATCAGCAAATGAATAATTTCAGGTTCGAAAATTTATTCCAGTTTTTTAGAAATCTTATGAAATTTGACTTAGGGTAAATTGGATAAAATGAATACAGATATTAATGACTTGGGAATCCCCTTATGTGTTGATTTGGACGGTACATTAATTAAGACCGATTTGTTGTATGAATCAATTCTGTATTTATTGAAGAAGAATTTTTTCTACATCTTCTTTATTCCATTTTGGCTAATGAAAGGCAGATATTACATAAAGTTCAAGCTCGCCGGTCTCATTATACCAAATATTGCTTCACTTCCTAAATATGACGAAGTAATTGATTATGTAAAATCGGAGAAGTCGAAGGGTAGAAAGATTGTATTAGTAACGGCAGCATCTGAGCCGGCAGCATTGAAAGCCGCAGAGTACTTCAACTTGTTTGACGAAGTATTGGCAAGCAAAAACTCGATTAATCTTATCGGTCAGGCAAAATCCGACGCTCTTGTTTCAAGATTCGGTGAGAATGGTTTTGATTATATAGGAGATTCTTTCAAGGATATTTTCGTCTGGAAATCTTGTAGAAAAGTATATGTAGTAAGCGACAATTTGGAATTGATTAATGAAGTTAAGAAAGAACGGGACATAGAGAAGACTTTTTATTATCAGAAAAATAAGTTGGCGATAATCATAAAGCAAATGCGAGTTCATCAATGGATAAAAAATCTCCTGCTGTTCGTTCCGCCACTATTAGCTCACAAAATTTATCTTGGTGATTATTTGTACGTTGTGCTCGGATTTTTCTCATTCAGTTTCACCGCATCAGCTATTTACATAATAAACGACCTTGCGGACATTGAATCCGACAGGAATCATGTTACAAAGAAAAACAGACCTGCCGCATCAGGTCGAATAAAGATACTTACATGTTTGAAACTCATTCCCATTCTCTTAATCATGGGATATGGGCTATCGCTATTCATGCCGAACAATAATTTCTTATATATATTAATTGCCTATACCATCATAACGGTATATTATTCATTCAAACTTAAGAAAATATATCTTCTCGACATGATTACCCTCTCGCTTCTCTACACGACACGAGTTGTTTCCGGAGGCATTGCAAGCGATACATTCTTGTCCCCGTGGCTCTTCAGTTTCACTATGTTCATGTTTATATCGCTTGGCGCCATGAAACGATACACCGAGCTGAAAGGTCTCATCAAGCTTAACAAAACCAAGCCCGGCGGACGTGATTACCATGTTGAGGATATTCCATTGATAAATACAATCGGCATTTCAGCTGCCTTTGTTTCGGCGGTTATTTTTACTCTATACATTGACAGCCCCAATGTCGTTCGACTATATAACAATCCATTATTTCTGTATGTCATTACTCCTGTAATCTTGTATTGGCTGCTCAGGATGTGGTTCATCGCCCATCGCGGTATGATGGATGAGGATCCTATTGTTTTTATGATAAAGGATAAGGTAAGTTATATTACTTTTGCAATAATTAGTTTGATTTCTATCATGGCAGCAATATGAACAAATCAATAGAATCGTTCGGACGTTACCCTAAAACGGTACACCATCAAGTGGATTATTTGTTATGGAAAGATGAAATTCCCGACTTTTCGGATACAAGTAAAAGTTATCT
>JBAYPL010000177.1:0-5896 GCA_041677745.1 Kapaibacterium sp. (SeqCode) | reverse complement strand
AGTAAGTAAAATGGGTCTGAACCGGTTTATACCGGAGTCTATCAATGCTTCAAAAAAGCTCTTTCCGTCTCTCAGATAACCATTAAATGTATTTATATATACAATGGAATTATTCACAACTACACCCACAAGGGCTATCATCCCATAAACAGACATTATGTTTACAGGCATGTTCTGGAAATAGTGCCCCCAAAGTGCTCCAATAATACCTAAGGGAAGTAAAGCGAAAACTATAAATGCCTGTGTAAATGACCTAAAGCTTAAAACTACCAAGAAAAACATAATTACAAACGCAACAGATAAACCGGTTCTTGCAGTATTAGCCATCTTCATGACTTCACGTTTTTGTCCGGATTCTGCGAGTGACACACTTGGATATCTATCAAAAATCGGTTCGATTAGTTCAGTGTTTATTTTATCGAGGATAGGGGGTACCTCTGCATTTTGATCAAGCAAATCAGCTTCAATTGTAATTTCCCTTTTCCCGTCAATATGGTTTATAACAGTCTTTCCGCGTTTGATTTGATATTCAGCAATTTCATTCAAAGGATAGCTGCCGCCACCTTGGACTCTTATCCTCATATCCTCCCAATTTCTGACGCTTTCTCTGTCTTCTTGCGAATACTTCACCCATACCTTTATTTCGTTGTTACCTCTTTGCAACCTTTGTACTTCGTCTCCAAAATATCCTTGTCTGATTTGTCTCGCTACTTCTAAATTACTCAAACCAAGCAGATATGCCTTGTCCTTAAGTCTAATGTCAATTTCGCGTAGCCCGATATTATCGTTGTCGGTGACATTTCCGATTTCAGTCATTTCAATCAATTTTTCTTTCAAAAAATCTTTTACGGCGTCCAGGTCATCAAAACTCTGGCTGACCAAAGACAATGATACAGGTTTACCAAAAATCGTACCTCCTCCGTAGAGCAAGGTTTCCGCTTCGTATATTGGTCCCACTTTATCTCTTATCATATTCGAAATTTTAAACGATTCGAGATTTCTGTCTTCACCGTTCATTAAGATAACTTTAATTGTGGCATCATTGGAGTTGCCTATGTCGCTTGCGGCACCCATAGGACCACGAAAATTAGTCGGTCCGGTACCTATATTTTTGACAACGAGCTTGACAACATCCCTTTTATCGCTCCGTTTTGATTTAAGATCTTCATTTACTTCGATAACAGCTTTTTCAATTTTTGATGCATAATTTTCTGTGATGGCTTCTCTTGTTCCGGCAGGTAGTGATAGCTTTATTTCAAATGAATCATTATCAATAAACGGGAAAAAAGTAAACTTAATATGACCACCTGCAAATCCTCCGATTGTTATTAGTGTTAATGCAAACATTATTGATAAGGCAATGAGTTTATGCTCTAAAAAAAATAAGAGTGATCGTTTATATAAAAAGTCTCTCGGATAAGCAAGCAGTTTATCAATGAACACTCTTATCTTATTATCTTTTTTACTGTGTAATGCTTTGGAATGAGCTAAGTGAGCCGGTAACAGTAAAGCTGCCTCAAGCAGTGAAAAGAGAAGAGCAAATATCACAACAAATCCAAGATCCTTCATTCCGGCACCTGAGCGTCCGTCCATAAAGAAAAAGGGAGTAAACATCACAATAGTTGTCAGAACCGAAAATACTACAGAAGGTAAAACTTCCATAGTACCGCTGACCGCCGCTTTAAATGGTTTCATGCCTTTTTCGTAATTCTGGTAAATCTGTTCAGATATAACCACTCCGTCATCAACAAGAATACCAACAACCACTATACAACCAAATAATGATATTACATTTATGGTAACACCCCATAAATAACCTGCAAGAAACATTCCCATGAATGAAAAAGGGATACTTAGAGCCACCCACAATGAAAGCCTGATGTTCAGGAATAAGGCAAGTCCGAGTATAACCAGAGCAGCTCCTTGACTGCCATTACTTAATAATGTGTCTATTCTTTGGGTTAAAGTATCAGTGAAATCATCAATTATTACTGCTTTATATACTTGATTATTATTATTAAACTCATCAACATAATTCTTGACAGAACTTGTGATATCGAGAATATTTTCGCCTTTGATTTTATTAATGTTAAAAATTACCGCACGTTTACCGTTAATATAGCTCTTATTCGGAGTTTCTTCCCAAGAATTTTCTATTCTTGCCACATCTTTGAGTCTCACAAGTCTGCCGTCCGGCATAGATTTGATTACTATATCCAACAATCCTTCTGCGAAGTATTGCTTCTGTTTCATTCGAATCAAAATTTCTTCGTCTTTTGTTTTAATTGAGCCGGCTGTCAATTCAATATTTGAATTTCTCAAAGCTCTCGAAATATCGTCGAAACTGAGTTCATAAGTAAGTAAGGAAACTTCATTTACATAAGCAGTTATATTCTCCGGCGGATAACCGCTGATTGAAACCTGTGACAAGCCTTTGATTGCTCTCAAATCATTTTCCACTTTCTCGGCTACTGATTTCAGTGAATTCAGGTCGTCAGAACCGTAAATACCGAAACTGACAGCAAATTCAACAGCAGGTGCTTTTGCAACAACCGGAGGTTCCATTCCGGTAGGAAAAGAGTTTATTCGGTCAACGGCATTCTTAACATCTAATAATACGTCATCAGTATTAAAACTTCTGAACACCTCAATCCCCATCGAACCAATATTTTCCATCGAGTTACTTGAATAACGGTCAATACCCTGTATTCCTTTGAGATTATCCTCGATTTTTTGTATTACCCCTTGTTCAATTTCTTCAGGAGATGCACCCGGGTAGATGATGCTTACACTAATCATATTGCTATCAAGCTCTGAAAAGAATGAAGCCTTCATATTCATCAATGATAAAAATCCAAAAAACAAGATGAGTATTTTGATAACGATTGCCCAAATCGGGTGCTTTATAAAATAGGTAATAAGTGCATTCATAATTTAATTCTGTATTAGTTCGAGTTTCATCCCTATGGTTGGATTGGTGAGTTGCTCTGAAATAATCTTTGTTCCTTCGGCAGGACCCGTTATATAAGCAGTTTCAGAGCCGAGAGCAAGTATTGCGATTTCTTGCCTTCCGAGCCTTCCCTCCTCATACGTAAACACATATCTGTTGTTTACTATAGCCTTCCTGGGGATTACCATCGAGTTTGGAATGTGATTTCCTGTTATTTCTACTTTTAAATACATCCCATCACTCAGATTTTGCCCTGATACTCTGACAAAAACTTTGACAGTCTGTGTTGCAGCATCAATTTGATTGGACATTCTGATAATTTTTCCGATAGTTTCAACATCACCATTGAAAATTCTAACAGGACTGCCTGTATTAATTAATTCTACATCTGAAGGATTTATTGCAATTTCAAGTTCAAACCCATCTGTGCCTGTTAGCTCTCCTAATTTCTGTCCGGGTCTTACTAAGGTACCGGATTCAATTAAGGAATTAGAAACGGTTCCGTTAAACGGAGCTCTTATAAGATATTTGCTCAACTTCAGCTCGGAATTTTTAATATTATAATATGTTCCCAGTATTTTCTTTGCTGCAATGAAGAACTTTTCCTTACCATTGTCATATTTTGGGAAATCGGGCAGGGGCTTATTAATATCAATATTTTGAACAAAGAGAGACCATTTATTGAACTCGTCAGGGAAATCATTTTTTATGTCCGGCATTGCGTTTGCAAGAATATTCAGATAATCACTTTTCATCGAGGCTAATTGGAGTCTTGCTTCTTCATCGTCAATATTTATCATGCTATCGCCTTTGGAATAATAATGACCGACCTTAAATCCGGAAGATTCCTGCTTCATTATTCCTTGTACTTCGGAATATATTTCTATAGAATTAGCGGCATTGAGCCTTCCGTTTCCACTTAGGACGAACTGGTTATTCGCATAATTAACCTCTATAGTTTTCACGTATTTAGTTGTTTCTATAGTTCGGATTGATGCTTTGTTGGCTTTTTTGCCGCTCATAGCTTTGAAAAGAACGATGGACAATCCGACAATTATAATTGAGCCTATTAAGCTTATAATTAATTTTCTGTTCATATATTTCAAATAATTTAATCGAAAAATAATGTATATACAATCCAAGCCTTCTTTTAGTGTCTTAAAATTTATAACAAATTAATCTTTCCACAGCCTATGTTGAAAATTAATAGTGTAAATGTGAACTATATATGCACGATTATTTGCACTTTTACACTAAGTAATGATTACAATATTAATAATTAAATTCTATTATGGCAACAAGAAGCAACAAAAAAAAATATAATATAAACGGTTCAGATTTTAGTATTCAAGGCAGTGTTCCTCCTCACAGTGATGAAGCAGAGACTTCTGTACTCGGAGCAATGATGATTGATCGAGTGGCTGTATCTAAGGTCGTAGAAATTATTAACGAAGATGCATTTTATCATGAGAAACACAGGTTAATATTTCGTGCGATAATGCGACTATTTGAACGCGGTAGTACGCCAGATTTCATTACAGTAGGCGAAGAGTTGAAAGCTATAGACGAGCAGAAAATCATTGATAATGTATATTTATCTGATATTACTCTTGCCACGCCAACTGCCGCTAATGTCGAACAGCATGCACGTATAGTACAGGAAAGGTATTTAAAAAGATTACTCATAAATACAGCCGGACAAATCATGGCAAGCGCCTATGATGAATCTACCGATGCTCTTGAGGAAATTGACGTTGCAGAGAAACATATTTTTGAAATAGCCGAAAAGCGTCTCAGGAAAAGTTATGTAGGTATAAATAAGCTGACAAGAGATGCCTATGAAATGATAATCAAGTTGTCACAGCGTGATGAAAAGGGACTAACCGGTGTTACATCAGGATTCAAAGAGTTAGACCACATGCTCGGCGGATTTCAGAAGTCTGATTTGATAATTGTTGCGGCCAGACCTTCAATGGGAAAAACAGCTCTTGCACTGTCAATTGCAAGAAATGCAGCTGTCGGTCATAATATTCCCGTTGCTGTATTTTCTATAGAGATGTCGTCAATGCAGCTCGTAATCAGGCTTCTTAGCTCTGAGGCAAGGATTGACCAGCAGAAACTTCGTACCGGTAGAATTAGTCAGGAAGAAGACGGTTGGATTGTTGGCGGATTGAGTCGTCTTTCTAATGCACCTATTTATATTGATGACAGTCCTATGTTATCAATAATGGAGCTGAGGGCTAAGTGCAGAAGATTGAAAGCTGAGCACCAAGTACAACTGGTAATAGTTGACTATTTACAGCTTATTACTGCTCCTAAGTCAGACAGTCGTGAAAGAGAAATTTCATTGATATCGTCTTCACTCAAACAGATTGCTAAAGAATTAGATATTCCTGTCATTGCTTTGGCTCAGTTAAATCGTTCAGTTGAAAGCAGGACGGATAAAAGACCTATGCTTTCAGATCTTCGTGAGTCAGGTTCAATTGAGCAGGATGCCGACGTTGTCATGTTTGTTAACAGACCGGAAGTGTATGGTCAATTGACTTATGATGATGCAAATAAGACCCCTACTGAAGGTACTGCCGAGTTGATAATCGGTAAGCAAAGAAATGGTCCGACAGGTACATGTAGAGTAGCTTTCCAGAAAAATTATGCACGATTCGAAAATCTGGCTTATGGTTATGAAGATATGCCCGGCAGCGATTCAGGAGCAGGTGCTTCTTTTGACAATAGTCCACCGCCTGATGACGAGGATGCACCATTCTGACAGATTGGATTTACCGGATAACTGTTTCGAGATAATAGCTCTTTTATGCAGCTTAGTGTTAATTAGGTAAGATATTGAAAATAAAATAAAAGACTCCATGATTTATATATCAATAAAATCATGGAGCCGGTCGAAAATTATGATTACAAATACGGTTTAATTAGTGATTATGAATCATT
>JBAYPL010000176.1:0-5913 GCA_041677745.1 Kapaibacterium sp. (SeqCode) | reverse complement strand
CCGCTGTAAATAGGGGGAATATTTTTGCAGTCATATAAACACCGGCAGCAACCATCGTGGCGGCATGAATAAGGGCACTTACAGGAGTCGGACCTTCCATCGCATCGGGTAGCCAAACATGTAGTGGAAACTGTGCTGATTTGCCTATAGCACCGGCGAATAGCAGTATCCCCATAGCGGTCAATATACTGCCGCTTTCAAAGGGAATTATTCCACTTCTCATTTGGTCGAATATCTCGTCAAACATGAAAGTGTTGAACGCAAAGAATGCAATCAATATACCGATAAGGAATCCAAAGTCACCGATACGGTTTGTAATGAATGCTTTCTTTGATGCATTGGATGCTGAGTCTTTTTCGTACCAGAATCCAATAAGTAAATAAGAGCTCAAACCAACAAGCTCCCAAAATATATACATATTGAGCAGATTATTGGCAATCACAATTCCCAGCATTGAGAATGTAAATATGCCAAGGTATGCAAAGAATCTCGGGAAACGTTTGTCGCCGTGCATATACTCTGTAGAGAACAAGTGTACGAGAAAACTAATCAAGGTTACTACGATTAGCATAACCGCAGCAAGATTGTCAATTCCAATCCCAAGATCTATTGTTCTGTTTCCGATTGAGAACCAGTTGAATTTCCATTGGATAATCGTCTCTTCGGAATAATTTACTAATTTACCGTAAGCAATTACTGCTGACAATAACAGGTCAATACCAAGTATTGATGTTCCTATTATTCCTGACGCTTTGCCCAGTCGTTTCTGATTGAATATTATTATCAGAAAGCTTAGCAAAGGCAGTAGCAGTACTACTATTGATAACTGAAGCAATAATTCGTGGCTCATAATTTTTTCTATCAAATATTATTATTATTCTTTCAAACTACTAACTTCGTCTATATTTACGTGCTTAAAGTTGTGATAAATATTAAGCACGATGGCAAGTGCAACAGCAACTTCAGCAGCTGCAAGCACAATCACAAACATTGCCGCAATATGACCGTCGAAGTTCATACCGCCATATTTCGCGAATGCAATGAAGTTTATATTCGCCGAATTTAATATCAGTTCCATACTCATCAACACCATTATGGCATTCTTTCGTGTTATTATCCCGAATAGTCCAAGTACGAAAAGTATGGCACTGACGATTAAATAATGATTAAGTCCGATTTCCATTTCATTTTCCGATATTTAGTATTACTTTCTTCGAGCTATTTTTGCCGCACCTATGAATGCTAACAGCAACAAAATGGCAGCCACTTGAAAAGCCAGAAAATACTCCGTCATCAGCAATATTCCTATGGGCTTAACAGTAGATTCCACTTTTGGTACAGGATTAGTGAACCAATCAACATTCAGGTACATATTTATTAGAAAGCCGGCAAACACAAGTGTCGCTATTCCGGCAAGTATATACTGGATGGTTCCCGTTGTTCCGGATTTGATGTCCAAATCAACAAATTTTGAGGTCAACATCACTCCAAATATAATGAGAATGAGAATTCCTCCGATGTAAACCATGATTTGTGTTACAGCAATAAAATCCGCATTCAGCAGAACATACAGCCCGGCAACTCCAAAAAATGTAAACAGCAGGGAAAATGCGGCATACATCATTTTTCTTGAGAAAACTACGCCGGCGGCAGAAATCAGGACAACTGCCGCAAATCCGTAGAAAACTATGTCGTACCAGTTCATAAATTTTTATTTTTTAGTTTTTAATATTCAAACAAATTATTCTTCTTTATCTTTAGCCGCAGCAGCTAATCTTTCAGCTCTTTTCCTTTCGTTTTCACGTCTTCTTTCTTCACGAGCTTTTTGTTTTTCGAGTTCTTCAGCACTAAGCTCCGCAGGTTTTTCTTCGACAGTTTTGCTGACAGTTACTTCCTGTTTAGTTTCTTCCGGCTGTGCTTCTTTTAATTTGGCTTCTTGTTCAGCTTTCTTTTTCTCTTCCTGTTCAAGCTTCTTTTTAGCTTGATACTCTTGGAACATCTTGGTCTTTTCTTCCACTTCTTCAGGAGATAAATTTGAAAAATTATACTTCAACTTCTCTCTGTCATATTCCGAATACTCAAATTCCTGAGTCATATAAATGGCTTCGGTAGGGCAGACCAAAGTACATAAAGAGCAAAAGCAACATTTAGCGAAATCTATTTCGTGTTTCGTAACCCACATTTTGCGTTTTTTACCGTTGTTCATGTCCGGTATATTTTCATCATCAGGGCTTACTCTTACTGTTTCTACTTCGATACATTGAACAGGACAGGCTTTTGCACAACTGTTGCAGCCGTCACAGCCTGACATGTCAACAAAAAGTCTGTTTCGTGAATTCGGTGGCATATCACCGGAAGTAATAGGGTGATAAATCTCCGGGTATTGATTTGTAACCTTCTTGCCAAACAAATGCTCCAGAGTAATTTTCATACCTTCGGCAGTTGTTGCAAGTCCATCATATATTTTTTTAAAATATTCCATAACATTTCTCACTTTGATGATTATTATCTTAGCATACTCCAAACGGAAATTGCAATAAAGCAGAAGAAGGCGATAGGTGTCATAACTTTCCAGCTTACATACATCAACTGGTCAACTCTGAGTCTTGGAAGTGTCCAACGCAGCCAAATCTGAACAAATACCAAGAAACAGGATTTACCGATAAACCATACAGCCTGCATTAAAGGTTGGTTGAGAAAGTCACCGAAAGGAGACTGCCAACCGCCTAAAAAACATATTGTAATTAAGGCTGATACAGTAAACATATTTGCATATTCAGCAAAGAAAAACATTGCAAATTTCATACCGCTGTATTCAGTATGATAACCGGCAACGATTTCAGATTCACCTTCCGGTATGTCGAAAGGTATTCTGTTTGTCTCTGCTAATCCACCTACAAAATGTATTATGAATAGTGCAAGAGTAAAGGGAATGACGAGTACTTTCCATAATGAACCGTTTCCGCCTAAAATATTCCAATTCCAGAAACCACCTGATTGCTGGTTAATAATTTCTTGAAGGTCTAATGAGCCTGCTAATGCTGCAATAGAAAGTATGGCAAGTGCTATAGGGATTTCATAGCTGACCATCTGCGACACACCTCGCATCGCACCAAGAAGTGAATATTTATTATTTGATGCCCATCCACCCATTACTATGCCTATCACTGCAAATGCACCGACGGCAAATATGTAAAACAAGCCAATGTTTAGGTGAGCCGGAACAAAGTTCATTGTAAACGGTATCGCTGCAAAAGCAGCAAAAGCACCTGTAAACATAACATAGGGAGCGAGATTAAAAAGTGGTTTGTTTGCTGCATCGGGTACTATATCTTCCTTTTGCATCAGCTTTAATACTTCTGCAAGCGGCTGTAAGACACCTTTCCAGCCAGTACGCATCGGACCTAATCTATCTTGTACCCATGATGCGATTTTCAATTCACCAAGTATAGCTATTAGAGCATATATCAGCAGGAATGTAAGCGGAATGATTACAAACAAGCTGTACATTATTATCCCGTCTCCAAACAACTTATATACAAAATTCTGTTCCATATTCTTCTATAATTTAGTTATAATTATATTCAATTAATTTATCTGTCAATTTCGCCTAAGACTATATCCAAACTACCTAAAATCATTATCAAGTCAGCTATCATGTAACCCTTTGATATTTCAGGTAGTACACTGAGATTAACAAAGCTTGTGGCTCTCGACCTCATTCTGTATGGATTCACCGAACCGTCACTTACTATGTAAAATCCAAGTTCACCTTTCGGGTTTTCTGCTTTAGAGTAAATTTCACCTTTAGGTGGCTTTACACGGCGGGGGACAAGAGCACGAACATCTGATGATTCATCAGGGAAAACTGAAATTATCTGCTCGATTATTTTACAGCTTTCTTCCATTTCACGCATTCTGACAATATTTCTGTCGAAGCAATCTCCAAGCGTCCCGATTTCACCCTTACCAATAATGACATCAAAATCTAATTTGTCATACATTGAATAAGGCTCACTTCTGCGGATGTCGTAATCAACCCCTGAACCTCTCAAAACAGGTCCGCTAACTCCAAAGTTAACAGCGACGTCAGCCGGTAATATTCCAACATTAGCAGTCCTTTCTTCGAATATTTTGTTTCCTATTAATAGTCTCATGACTTCTTCGTTTGTAACTCTGACAGTTTTGATGATGTCCAAGCAATTTTCTTTGAATGAAGGTGGTACATCATTCATCAGTCCACCTATCCAAAAATAATTATATAGAAGGCGACCACCAGATACTGCCTCAAAGAGATTGAGAATCATTTCTCTGTCCCGAAACAGATAAAGAAAGGGAGTAAATGCACCACAATCAAGACCGAAAGTCGCAACAGCTATTTGGTGATTAGCTATCCTATTCAGCTCGCATAAAGCCACTCGTATCATATCTATTCTTTCGGGAATATTTATGCCGAGAAGTTTTTCCATACCCATCACAAATGGAAGTTCATTATTCATGGAAGAAATATAATCCATCCTATCAATATATGGTATTACTTGGGGATATGACATTTTTTCGCAAGATTTTTCAAAACATCTGTGTAAGTATCCGATATGGGGGACTACTTCTGTTACAATTTCGCCGTCGAGTTCAACTTCAAGTCTCAAAACTCCGTGTGTTGACGGGTGTTGAGGTCCCATGTTGATTCTCATTCTCTCGGTTTCGACTTTGCCGTAATCCACATCTATTATTCTTTTTTCTGTCATTTTTATCTTCTTATCATTAATTTTTAATTAATAAGCTACTTTAATACCGCGGTAAAATTCAGGCTCTTTATAATCCTTACGGAGAGGGAACCCTTCCCAATCATAGGGACAAAGAATTCTAACCATAAATGGATGACCTTCAAACACGATTCCAAACATATCGTATGCTTCTCTCTCGTGCCAATTGGCAGTTTTCCAGACTTTTTCCACAGTCGTAACTGAAGGTTTTTCAGGACTTAACTCAACTTTTAAAACTATCCTGTGTTTAAGTTTCAAGGAGTAAAGATGATAAACAACTGTGAAGTTGGTTTTATAATCAACACCTGATAGATTAACCAAGTAATCGAAATTCATATCTGCTTCATCTCGAAGATATAAGCATATCTCTGTTATTCTCGAACTATTTACGAGGATGAATGGATCAACATTTGCTTCTTCTGTTAAAGAAATAATGTCGTTAGCAAATTCATTTTTTAATTTATCATAAATCTCAGTTGCAGTCATTATTTCTCCTCCTTTTTTATGAAGTCGAGTGAGTAACCACTATATCTATCATTTGGTTGTGTACCAAACTCTTCTAATTCCTTCTTGACTCTTTCGTTGTATTCTTTTATTTTTTTATTCCTTAGTCCCAAAGCTTCAAGCTCTTCTTTACTCATTTTTTCTCGTTTGCGGAAAATAGCTTGAGTACTTATCATCTTTTGCAATTTAACTAAGCCGTCAAAAAAAGCCTCGGGGCGGGGAGGGCATCCCGGTACATATACGTCAACCGGAATAATCCTGTCAACCCCTTTCAATACATGATATCCGTGCTCCCAATATGGTCCGCCGGAATTTGAACAAGAGCCCATTGACATAACATATCTCGGCTCTGACATCTGCTCATAAAGAGTTTTGATTCTATCAGCCATTTTAAGTGTCACTGTTCCGGAGATAATTATGAAGTCTGCTTGTCTGGGTGATGTTCGGGGAATTGCACCGAATCTCATCATGTCGAAATGTGCTGCATTCACTGCCATGAATTCTATCGCACAGCAAGCAAGCCCGAATTGTAAATACCAATCCGATTTGCTGCGTCCCCAGTTCAATAAGTCTTCTACTGTTCCTAAAATTATGCCGTCACCCTGTATCGGGTCGTCTAATCTATTTAATAATCCCATATTCT
>JBAYPL010000175.1:0-5947 GCA_041677745.1 Kapaibacterium sp. (SeqCode) | reverse complement strand
TATTCAATATTAAAAACTTGACTATCTCAACTACAACTACTTGCTATCATTGAGATTCAGCTCTTTGGGAATACTGCCTACTCGTTCACGTAGAAGAAAAGCACCACCAAGTGTGAGCTGTATAAATAACGAACTAGCATGGTTAATTGTTGCATATGCCAATGCCATTTCTTCTTTAATACCGTAGAGTCCCATCATTGCATACATTATAAGTGAGTGCATCACTCCAATACCGCTTGGAGTAGGTGCTATCGTAACCCCTATTCCACTGACAATCACGAGAAAAAGAGCATCTCCTATGGACACATCAATCGTTTCACTGAAATCAAAACAAAAGAACATCAAATACATCGGTAAAGCATAGCACAACCAAATCATCAGTGATTCTGCTACCAATCTCAAATATTGCCCCGGCTGACTGATAACCTTGAAACCAAGCCGAAACTTTGTAAAAATATCCAGAATTCTGTCATAAATTGCAGTTGAAAATGGCTTTACAAGAAATTTTAATAAAAATTTTATAAATGGCGGATAAAAACTGAATATCAATACGACAATTATGAGCAAAGAAAACATTAGTATCTTTTGTGGGTCAACACCAGGCAGCATATTTGCAATTTTGTCGCGAGCAATAATGAATGCTATAGCAAATAAAAAACCAAGAGTAAATACATCAATCACCCTTTCGACTACAATCGTAGCAAAAACGCTTGATTTAGATACATTTTCACGTTTTGCATAAACATAAGGTCTTACAAACTCACCAAGTCGAGGATAAATTGAATTGAAAAAATATCCGACCATTACAGCTGAAAACAAATTAATGGTCGAACCCGGATTCATTATGGGTTTGAGTATTGTCCTCCATCTCAAAGCTCTGATATAATGGGAAGCAACTATTATAGGTAAAGATACGACAACCCAAAAATAATCTGCTGAACGTATCGAGTCCCAAAGTACTAAAAGTTCAATATCTTTTAAAGCAAAATAGAACGACACTACTACGAGTATGCCGGTTATCAACCATTTTAGTAATGTTTTAATTTTTTTATTCATTTATAGTAAAAATTAATAAAAAGTAAACGAACAACCCTGATGTATTATGCATACATTATAAATATGAATCAGTATCTAATCAAATAACAGAAGGATTCATCGAGTTAAAAACTCTTGATAAGCGCTTTCATCAATGTTGTGCGTAAACCGATATTAAAATACTATTGATATAAATTACCGACTATCGTGTTCATACACACTTTGCACACTGACAAACGAATACAATCAAGATGAAAGCTCCGTATAAGAATGCATAATAAATACAGCTAATCTACTGATTAACTTATTATTCGTTTGAAACATTCAATTCGATGCCAAAAATTTCCATAGCTTCATCAAAACTGCTTGTAATACGAAGTAATTTATCCACTCTTACCAGTTTCAGGCTATCATGAAGATAGGTTTTAGGTCGCCATAAGACCAGTTTACCCCCGTGATTCATAACGGTGTTGTACATAGTCATCAAAGCACCGATAGCGTTAGATGCCATATAATCTACATTTCTCAAATCAACGAGAATCTTAATATCTCCTGCATCACATAATTCCAGTACTTTTTGTTTAAGTAAATCAGATACTTCCGGTTCACCGCCGGGTACAAGTCTTCCGTTAAGTTCTAAAATCACATAACCATCGTTGGTTTTTTTTATTATTAACTGCTCGCTCATAACAGCCTCATATATTAAAAAATAATATTTTCAAAAGTAAACATAATTATTTGTAAATTAATCATTTTTTTTGATTAAATCAATACTTAAATCATGCAATTGTGAAATTTCCACCTCAGACGGAGACCCGTCCATTAGCGACAAACCGCTTGTAGTCTTTGGGAAAGCAATAACATCACGAATATTGTCATTTCCTGCTAAAATCATGACAATTCTATCTAATCCGAGAGCAATACCGCCATGAGGTGGTGCTCCGAACTGTAAAGCTTTGATTAAAAAACCAAACTTGTCTTCAATTTCTTCGTCGCTAAGACCAAGCTTATCAAACATCAGCTTTTGGACTGACTTGTCGTGAATTCTTATGCTTCCGCCTCCCACTTCAGCACCGTTACATACGATATCGTAAGCTTTTGCTCTGACTTTCGAAGGATTTTCATGGATTAGATGCAAATCTTCTTCCACAGGTGAGGTAAAAGGATGATGCATTGCATAATACCTTTTACTTTCTTCGTCATATTCGAACAATGGAAAATCAATCACCCAGAGAAATTCATATTGTCCTTTGAATTTCTCATATAATCCAAGCCTTCTTGCTAATTCCAGCCTTAAAGCGCCAAGGATTGTCAAAGCCTTTTGTTTTTTATCGGACGAGAATAATAGTAAATCACCATTGTTCAAGTTTGAGCTTTCTTTTATGTAATTGAGTTCGGAATCAGTCAAAAATTTTGAAACGGGTGAATTAATTTCTCCGTCCACATTTTTCATCCAAGCAATACCTTTAGCTCCGTATTTTTTAGCATGGTTCTGAAGTTCATCAAGAACTTTACGTGAAAAATCTGCTCCGCCTTCAATCTTTATACATGCTATTAAACCATTATCAGCCAATGTATCAGCAAAAACTTTGAATGATGTATCTGCCAAACCCTCATTCAGATGTATGATTTTCATTCCAAATCTCAAGTCTGGTTTGTCGGAGCCATACATGTTCATAGCGTCTTGATAGCTCATTCTTCTAATCGGTTCGGGAATATCTATATCTAAAATTTCCTTCCACACCTTTTTAAATAAACCTTCAGTCATACTAAGTACATCATCACGCTCTACAAAGGACATTTCTACATCTATTTGTGTAAATTCTGGCTGCCTGTCAGAGCGTAAATCCTCATCTCTGAAACATTTAACAATCTGCATATATCTGTCAAAACCGGATATCATGAGGATTTGCTTGAATAACTGCGGTGATTGAGGTAGTGCGTAGAATTTACCCTTGTTTATGCGACTCGGAACTAAGAAATCCCTTGCACCTTCCGGTGTAGATTTCATCAATACGGGTGTTTCCACTTCAAGAAAATCATTTTCATAATAATATTGATGAACAATTCTGTATAAATTATTTCTAATTATAAAATTCTTTTGGAGTTCGGGTCTTCTAAGATCTAAATATCTGTATTTAAGCTTTAATTCTTCGTTTGTATCAATATCATTTTCAATCGGGAAAGGTGGAAGCTCACTTTTATTAATGATTCCAAAATCATCTGCAACTACTTCGATTAATCCGGTCGGAAGGTGTTTATTAGGATTAGAACGCAATCTCACACAACCACTAATCCAAACAACATACTCCGTTCTTATATCCTTTGCTTTTTCTGCTAATGCCGGATTATTCTCAGGCTCAAAAACCACCTGTGTAATGCCGTATCTGTCCCGTACATCAACAAATATCAATCCGCCAAGGTTACGTACAGTAGCAGCCCAACCGTTTAATACAACATTCGTACCAATCTGCTCGGTTCTTAGTTTGCCGCAGTCAATAGTACGTTTTTTAAAGTTCATCATTTCTCCGTAAAAAACTAATTTTATTTAAGAATCTCGTTTTATAATAATAAGGGTTCTATCGTCGTTGTATTTGCCTTTTGCAGCAAATTTCTGTACATCTTCAATTATGAGCAATGTAATCTCTTTAGCTGAAAGGTCTTTATACTTTTTTAACAATTCAATAATTCTGGCTTCGCCGTAATTATTTCCGTCACCATCCTGTGCTTCGTTTATTCCGTCCGTAAACAAAGCAAGAATGTCCCCGGGTCTCATCACGATATTTTCAACATTGAATTTTTGCTGTTCTACCAGTCCGAGTAAGCCTCCGGTTGGTTCCAGTAAATAAACCTCATCTTTATTAACTCTGTAGTAAATTGGAGAGCAATGTCCGGCATTAGCATAAAGTACAAGTCTGTTAGATGTTGGCATCAACTCGCAATAAAATAATGTAACGAACCTTTCATAAGGGAAAGTATCATAAATTAGAGTGTTCAACCTTGAAAACAGAGTAGAGATCTTAGGACTGAATGCCTGTGCCATACGTATGGCACCCGATACGAACAAAGCCTGAATCGCCGCCGGAAGACCTTTACTGGCAGCATCACTAATAACAATGCCTATGCGTTCTTCTTCATCGGCATTATTATGTAGGTAATCAAAATAATCTCCTCCTACAGCACTATCCGGAATACACACTCCATAAATCTTATAATCATAAAATTCGACATAATGCTCGGGTAGTAGGTTCCTTTGTATTTCTGAAGCCTTAATAATATCCCTCTGCATCTTCTTGTGTTCTTCGGTGCCTATACCAATGCTGCGCATTGTAATGGTAGCAACACTGCTGATTATATTGAGAGTTTCATAAAATGACTGAAGAATCTCGTCTGCATTGAATCCAAGTACAAATTTGTAGTATTTACCGCTTTCGGTTTTAATTATTTCGCCTGTTCCGGTTACAGAATATACAAAAATACCCTTTGATTTGAGCACGGGATCATTTTCATGATTAAGTGAAGTACGCTTCTCGTATAAATTTTCAAGAATAGGTTGATCTTTGATGTATAAAGTATAATTATCGGGAATCTTCATAACATTCCCGTATTGATATTTAATTATATAAGATTGGTCGTCCGGAATGAATTGCCAAATTCTGCCTCCAGTAATATGGAAGTCACTGAAATTGACAACTTCTTCGACTAAATTTTTAAGAAAATCAAGTTCATTATGGTATTCTCCACAAGTGATATTCTCAACAATTTTATAGATTTCTCTCTGATTCAGGGTCTCTGATTCAAACATCGCACACGCTTAATGTTAATTAATTAATTTGGCAGCTTTAAGTGCTGTCGAAAGTTTATTCAAGCTCGGCTGAGTTATTGGAGTTAAAGGGAGCCTGACTACATTTTTAACTAAGCCCATGAGATTTAATACTGCTTTAGCCGGTACAGGATTAGATTCTATGAAATTCAATTTCATCAAATCACTAAGTCTGTAATATATTTCTCTTGCATTGACGAAATCGTTATCTAAAGCATAACGGATACAGTCACCGAATTCCTTAGGAGCATAATTTGAAATGACGGCAATTACACCGGAAGCTCCTATAGATGCAGCGGGCATTGCCAACGCATCATCACCGCAGTACAATTTGAAACCTTCAGGTGCGTACTTGATTATTTCTGCCATTTGCTCTAAATCACCTGATGCTTCTTTAGTAGCAATCACATTCTTGCACTCTTGAGCAATCTTCAATTGTGTTTCTGCACTAATGTTAACTCCTGCTCTTCCGGGAACATTATAGACAATCTGAGGTATGTCCACAGCTTCGGAAATTGCTAGGTAATGATTGAATAATCCTTCTTGTGAAGGTTTATTATAATACGGAGCTACGAGCAGAACAGCATCTGCACCACTTTCTTGTGCAAGAATAGTCATATCTATTGATGAAGCTGTATCATTTGAACCGGTTCCGGCAATAATCGGAATCCTTCCGTTGGAAATTTCTACTGCTTTAATAATCAGGGAAAGCTTCTCTTTTTTGCTCAAGGTGGCTGATTCACCGGTTGAACCACAAATAACCAATCCTTCAATTCCGGCTTCTACCTGCATATTTACCAACTTTTCAAATGAATTATAATCAATTGATAAATCTTCATTAAATGGTGTTACTAATGCTGTAATCGTACCACGTAGATTCAATATATTCATATCTTGCCCTAATTATTAAACATAAAAACTTTTTTTAAAATTACATATTGTAAGAAAGCAATTTAATAGTTTTATGTGGATTATAAAAGTTTTTAAGTTAAATTCTTTCAAATTTAATAATAATCAAAGTAATTCTTTGCAAATGGTAAACTATAAGCAACATTATTTTTTTTTCACAAAAATATTTGTTACTTTTAT
>JBAYPL010000174.1:0-6052 GCA_041677745.1 Kapaibacterium sp. (SeqCode) | reverse complement strand
CATACTCCGGACATTTATAAGAAAAGTACTTCTATTATGAGAGTGGGTACTCAAGAATTTGCTGATGAACTGATTAAAAGATTAGGGCAGAAGCCAATTATACTGAAAGAAGTGAAATTCAATCATGATTTCAAACCAATTCAAATAAAATTATCTCCTTATCAAAAGCCGATTAAAGAGCTTGACGGAATTGATATTTTTCTTGATTGGACAGAATCTGACAGAAATCCAGATGTACTTGGTAATTCATTGAATGCAGTAGTGAGGGAGTCCGGCTTTTGTCTGCAAATGATTACTAACAGGGGTGTTAAGGTGTATCCTGACGGTTTCCCTGAAACTTTTTGTACTGATCATTGGAGATGTAGATTCATGAGAAGTTCAAAGCAATATAAAATTGGCACTCTTGAGCTTCTCAAATTACAGGAATTACTTACTGAATCCGGATTTGATATAATAAAAACAGAGAACTTATATCTAATGGACGGACAAAGAGCTTATGCTCTCGGTCAAGGTGAATAAAAAAAATAAATCATAAATTAATAAGGATTTAATTGATGTCAAACATACCACAAAAAAAAGCAACAGGAAATTTTTCCGAAGTTGCAAGTAGATACTGTGTCAAAGATATTTCTTTGGCTTCAGAAGGAAAACTGCTCATTGAATGGGCTGAAACAAGAATGCCCGTTTTGATGGGATTAAGAGAAAAGTACAGCAAAACAAAACCTTTTAAAGGTTATAAAATTGCAGGATGTCTGCATGTTACAAAAGAAACTGCCGTCTTAATCAAGACTCTTCAAGCAGCAGGAGCAGAAGTGCTGTGGTCAGGCTGTAACCCGCTTTCAACAAATGATGCAGTCGCAGCAGCACTCGCAGAAGAAGGCGTACAAATTTATGCTTGGTATGGTAATAATGAAGATTTCTACTGGTGTATTGAGCGTACTATTGATGCTAAGCCTCACTTGACTCTCGATGATGGTTGCGATTTGATTGACACTGTTCACGAAAAATATGCAGACATGGCTAAAACTCACATCATCGGAGGCTCGGAAGAAACTACCACAGGTGTACACAGACTTCGCTCACGTGAAGCTGCCGGACAATTATTTTATCCTGTTTATGCAGTCAATGACGCTGAGACAAAATGGGATTTCGACAATGTCTATGGTACCGGACAGTCAACAATTGATGGTATTATTCGTGCTACTTCTGTCATGCTTGCAGGAAAAAATTTCGTCGTAGCAGGACACGGGCATTGCGGCTCCGGTGTCGCTAAACGTGCAAAAGGTTTAGGTTCGAACACAATTATCACCGAAGTGAAAGCTACTGCTGCTCTTAAAGCAACACTCGAAGGGCACGAAGTGATGACAATGGATGATGCTGCTAAGGTCGGAGATATTTTCTGTACTGCAACAGGTGTTAAGGACGTTATTCGTAAAAAGCATTTCGAATCAATGAAAGATGGTGCTATTGTTTGTAATACCGGTCATTATGATGCTGAAATCAATATTCCCGAGTTGGAAGAAGTATCGGTTAGTAAGAGAACTATCCGACCAAATTGCGAAGAATATACATTAAAGAATGGCAGAAGAATTTATCTCTTGGCACAAGGAAGACTCATTAATCTTGCCGCAGCCGAAGGTCATCCGTCCGAAGTTATGGATATGTCTTTTGCAAATCAGTTCATGGCACATGTATCGCTGATAGAAAGATATCAATCCGGAGAAAAAATGCCTGTTAAGGTTATGGAAATCCCTGATGAGCAAGATGAATTTGTTGCACAGACTAAACTTGCAATGTCTAATTTGAAAATAGATAAACTGTCGGATGAACAACTTGCTTATATCAATGATTACAATGCAGGTACCTGATTTGTAGTTTCTGCTTACATATATTAAATATGAATTTCATATTTTAAGGTTTTTAAAGCCCTCTTCAATTTTACAAGAGGGCTTTAGTATTTTAAGTTTTTTTTTATTTAAAAATAAAGCTAATTTTGTAGTATAAAGTTCGACATTTATGTAATTTTTATTTAATTCAGGGCAAGAAATGGATGTAAAGAGGCTGTTTGTAGCAACATTTGTATCAAGAAATTTATTTGAAAGACATTATCAAACAATTCAGGATAATTTTAAGGATGCATGTTCAGGTAAATGGACTGAGCTCGAAAATTTACATTTTACCTATAAGTTCCTTGGGAATGTCGCTACCAATAAAATTCCTGAAATCGCCGAACTGCTGAAAGATAATTTGATTGAATATACAAGTACATTAAAATTTAACGGGCTCGGTATTCTCGGCAATCCTCAAAATCCGAATGTACTCTACAGCAGAGTTTACAGCCCGGACAAATCAGTTTTGGCTAATTTTCTTGAAATCGAAAAGAAAATGACAAAATATGGATTTAAAAAGGAAAGACAGAAATTTCTACCACATATTACATTGCTTAGAATAAAAAAAAGTGAAGAAAGTATCACTGAGACATTTGAGAAAAATAAAGATGTGTACATAGGTAAACAGATCAATTACCGAATCAATCTCGTAGCAAGTACATTGACACAACTTAGACCTGTTTACGAAATTATTGCTTAAGTTCATTGACAATACTTTCAAGTTTTGCAGTGTCGAAACCTTGAATTGACTTACTGCCGAATCTTGTTATCGGAGTCTTGATAATAAGTGGGTTTTCAAGAATTAATTCACTTGAATCATAGACCATATATTGCAAGTTTTTCTTTTTATATTCTTTTGAATCCTTGTCAATCAAATCCTCAATAGGAATAGACCTTGTAATGTTATTAAGTTCACCCTTGCTCAGTGCTTTTTGGTTTAAGTCGAGGAAATGCGGAGTAAGTCCCCGATCCTTGAAATATCTGATAACTTTTTGAGTATTTCTGCATTTGAGAGTGCCAATGATTTGAATTTGATTTGCCATATCTAAACTTTATGAAAACAAAAATAGACTAACGAAAAAAATAAATATTTTGTTGATAAAAAAACCGGAGTTTTGTATAATTACATGAATGAATCATCAGTACCATTAGCTGACCGAGTAAGACCGAAAAATATTACAGAATTTTTCGGTCAGAAACATTTACTTGGCAAAGGAGCACCGCTGAGAACATTCTTTGAACGAGGCGACTTCCCGTCAATGATTTTCTGGGGACCGCCGGGTGTAGGAAAAACTACACTCGCATACCTGATTTCAAATAAAGATTCTTTTTCGTTCATAAGAATATCGGCTATTGAATCAGGTGTAAAAGAGGTTCGTGAAATATTGGCGAAGGCAGCACAATCTCAGAACGATGGCAATAAGACAATTCTGTTTATAGATGAAATTCACAGGTTTAATAAATCACAACAAGATGCTTTGCTTCATGCTGTCGAGACAGGAATCATTATATTAATTGGAGCAACTACAGAAAATCCATCATTTGAAGTAAATCCTGCATTAATATCACGTTGCAGAGTATATAAATTACATGAATTAGACGAAGAGGACATAAAGTCAATTATTTATAATGCTTTAAAAAACGATTTAGTGTTGAAGAATTATAAAATCCGTGTAGATGACTTCGATTCCTTGTACAAATTGTCCGGTGGTGATGCGAGAACAGCATTGAATATTGTGGATACGGCATTTCGACAGACAGAACCGAATTCTGAGAATGTCTTTATTATAGATAAAAAAGCTCTCGAGAATTCAGTCGTAAGTAAAATTCCGAGATATGACAAAAATGGAGAAAATCATTATGATACAATTTCAGCTTTTATAAAGTCAATGCGTGGAAGTGACCCTGATGCCTCTGTATTTTGGCTGGCAAAAATGCTTGAAGCAGGTGAAGATTCTAAGTTCATTGCCAGACGTATGGTCATATTTGCAAGTGAAGACATAGGCAATGCCGATCCATCAGCCCTCAATTTGGCAGTATCTGTATTTAATGCAGTGAATCTTATTGGTATGCCTGAATGCCGTATTAATTTGGCACAAGGTGCAATATACTTAGCATCCGCACCAAAGTCCAATGCTTCTTATCTAGCAATAGAAAAGGCTACTGCGGATATTAGAAATGGTGTTGATACTTCAGTACCTTTACATCTTAGAAATGCACCCACTAAACTTATGAAGAGTGAAGGTTACGGTAAGGAATATAAGTATCCTCACGATTATCCGGGACATTTTGTAAAAGTCAATTATCTTCCTGAAAATTTTTCGGCTCAATATTATAATCCGAGCGATGAGGGTATTGAATTAAAGATTAAAGCTCGTTTAGCAAAATTGTGGTGCGCCTCGAAAGACAACGGTTGATTACAGGTATAGATTATGGGTTTTAATATAATCTTGTACTTCACTCGGCAATAGTGAAGATACATCCTGACCTTGGGAAATATTTTCTCGTATTTTACTTGCTGATATGTCAAGCGGCTTATTGTTTAAAAATCTAATGTGGTAATTGCTTTTTATCAAATATTTGTCGAGCTCTTCATCTAATGTTACATTCTTTTCAGGATTTCTAAGAGCTGCACATATCTTTATCAAACAAAGTATTTGTTTCCAATCCTTCCATTTATGAAAACTGTACAATTGGTCATATCCGATAAGCATATAGAATTCGTTGGAGATACCGTATTTGTTCCTAATAAATTTTACAGTATCAATTGTATATGAAATACCTTCTTTAATAATCTCAAAATCTGAAATATAAACATCATCGAAAGCTCTAAAAGCAATTTTTAACATTTGTAGTCTATCTGCATCGCGTACCTCCTTTATCAGGTCTTTCTTAAAAGGAGAGCTGTATGCCGGCATGACAATAAGTTTATCAAGTTGCATTATATTTATGAATTCCTGTGCCATAGAAATATGAGCATTGTGCACAGGATTGAATGAACCACCGTAAAGACCGATTCTCATGAGATTAAAATATGAATAAAACAATATGTAAAACAAAGCGGTAAAGGAATCTCATTACCGCTTTTTAAAAATTTGTAAACTGTACAAGCGACAATCAGAAAGGAACATCCTTATCATCAGGTACAACAATATTATCATCGAAAGGCTTAATGTCGAAGTCGTCTATTTTTTCAATTCGCCAAGCATCAAGAGTATTAAAATAATTGACGTTGCCGTCCTTTTCCCATCTCCTGCCCTTGATATTGAAATTGACTTTGACAATATCACTTAGTTGATACATATCAAGAATATTGCAGCGGTCTTGCGTCAATTGAAATTTAATAAAATCACTGAATTGATTACCACCAAAGTTAGTAGTAACTTCGATTACAAAATCACGCTTTCTGAAATTTTCGTTCATTTGTTGTACTTCGTACTTCTCAACCATCCTTCCTGTAAGTTCAAATATCATAAAGACCTATTAGATTAATTAAATTAACAAACAATTTTATTTCCTTTTATCCAAGTGGATTGAACATGGTTGATTCCGAAATGATAAAAAATATCAATATAAGAATTCACACCATAAACAGCGAAATCGGCATCTTTGCCAACTTCGAGACTGCCCTTCGACTCCGACAATTCAATGCTTTTTGCCCCATTGATTGTAGCGGCGTTAAGAGCTTCTTCAGCACTCATTTTCATGTTGATTACAGCTAATGACAGAATCATCTGCATATTCTCAGTAAAACATGAGCCCGGATTAGTATCAGTTGCCAAAGCCGTTATCAATCCTTTATCAAGAATTTTTCTTGCATCAGCGTATGGCATTCTAATAAAATAAGCGGTACCCGGCAAAAGGCACGCGACAGTACCGGCAGCCTTCATAGCATCAAGACTTTCATCAGATACAAACAATAAATGGTCAGCTGACAGGCATGAGGCTTCCGCTGCTAATTTACCGGCAGATACATCGGCGAGTTCATCAGCGTGCAGACGTGTCTTCATTCCGTAACGAGCAGCTTGTTGCAGAATCTTTCTTCCTTGCTCGACAGTATAATAGCCTTCATCAACAAAAACATCGCAATAATCTGCCAGCCCTTCTTCGGCTACCATGGGAATCATTTCGTTACATACCAAGTCAACATATTTATCACGATT
>JBAYPL010000173.1:0-6079 GCA_041677745.1 Kapaibacterium sp. (SeqCode) | reverse complement strand
TATTTATTTATAAATTTTTTATTAACTATCAGAGGAATGCTTGAAGTCAATTTATTTTAACCCATCTGCAGCGGTTAAGGGAAACCGCGACCAGCAAAGGTCACACAGAATTAATCATGAAATCAGAATACCCGAAATCAGGGTTATTGATGCTGACGGTAATATGTTGGGCGTTATGCCTACCAAAGAAGCTTTAAGGTTAGCCGAGGACCGAGAAATGGATTTAGTGGAGATTGCTCCGCAAGCTAAACCACCGGTTTGTAAAATTATAGATTACGGGAAGTTCTCTTATGAAATGCAAAAGAAAGAAAAACTTGCCAAGAAAAATCAGCAACAACAACTTATGAAAGAAGTTCGCTTTAAGTGGAGGACTGACACTCATGATTTCAATTTCAAAGCAAGACATGCAAGAGATTTCCTCAATGAAGGTAATAAAGTTAAGGCTTCAGTGATGTTCCGTGGAAGAGAAATCACTCATCATGAAATCGGCAAGGAACTCTTGGAAAGATTTGTCCTTGAATTGCAGGATATTGCTAAGATTGATTCACCAATCAAGATGGAAGGTAAAAATTTGTCCGTGATAATGAGCCCTCAAAAGAATAAAAAGAAATAATTGTATTCAATTAGACACTTAAATACAAAGTAGTTCATCTTTATGATTGTAAACATTGAACATTTCGTTGGATTTTTTTCGGTATAAATGCTCTTTATCAGCAAATATATTTTGTTACAGTGATTGAAAATATATAAATTTGAACTTTCTGTAATATTCATTTTGTCAAAAGTATTACTGTTTTAAAACTATTGATTGTATTACATGAGAATTTTGGTAATCTTTGGACTTATTTGCTGCACAGTATTATCTGCTTGCAGTGATAAACTGCGTTCTCTTGATGATAAGGCTATTGAAGTCAGTTCTGTCAACGGAGAAGAAATCAGCTATTCCAGAAAAATTACAAATTCCGGGATACAATTTAATATTGCAACAGGCGGACTCGGAGATATTAGATATTTGAGCATCAGGTCGAGTAAGAACGGCGTCCTGATTGCGAAGATAGATGACGATATAGAAGGTATTGTACTTGAAACTCTGATATCGGATTTGAATAACAATTCAAAACCGGAGATATTACTGTTCTTAATGCAAGATGCTTATAACAGCAATTTGACTATTTCCGGGTATGAATATGATGGGAAATCATTTACCAGATTTGACTTGCCTGAGCTCGAAGGAGATATAGCTTACGGTTATTATGGTAAGGACCACTTTTATATTTCGGGTAATATGCTTATCAGAGAATTTCCTGTTAATGCCGTTGATACCGATTCCAAGAGAAAAGTTTCGTACAGCCTCGACAAAAATCTTGCTCTGAAGCTGCATAAGGTCGAAGAGCTTCGTAACTGATTTATTCATAGACAAGTAATGCTGATCCGTATGAGAAAGCTAATAATATCATCGGTATGCTTTTTGCTGGTTTTTGCTTTAAAGCTTTCGGCTGAATACAGTTTGATTCGTTTTGAATTGGACTCAGCGGTAAGTAGAAAAATCAGCGGGATTATTGACGATGCCGACATGTTCAGATACCTTGACAACTATTACGATGTCTTGGTTACACGCCACGATAGAGCAAGAATTGACAACTTGGGCATCTCGTACGAAGTAATTGATGAAGACCTTACGGCAAGCATAGCTCAGAGACTAATCAAAAGCGACCTGAATCATCCGGACCTGCAATCGGAGGAATATTTCCGGTTCGGCTCCATCGGCGGATATTTTTCAACGGAAGAAATTTATTCCGAATTTGACAGGATGTCCACTCTGTTTCCTGAGCTGATTGAGAAGTATTCGAGCTGCAAGTCTTTCGAAAAAAGGGATATAAACATTTACAAAGTAGGCAAATCATCCCCAGACGACAACTTTCCGAAACCCGAGATACTCATCACATCTCTTCATCATGCGAGAGAAGTAGTTTCAGTTTTTACTGTGATATATTATTTATGGGATCTATTTGAAAGATACGAAAATGGTGATGAAACGGCAAATTACCTGCTTAATAACAGAATAGTATATGTCATTCCCAACTTGAATCCGGACGGCACTGCTTACAATGACAGCATAGCACCGAGTGGCGGTGGATTATGGAGAAAAAACAGACGAAAAATTAACGATTCGACCTACGGTGTTGACCTTAACCGTAACTACGGACCTTATAATGCTTGGGATGCCCCGAACGGCGGCTCAACGACCACCCCGAAGAATGACAATTACCGTGGCTCTTTCCCATTCTCTGAGCCGGAAACAATCTGCATCAGAGATTTTATAGCCGGTAAGAATATAAGACTTGCGGCGCATCTTCACACCTACCTCAATGCGGTATTGTATCCGTATTCTTATACTTTAGACAGTGCGGAAGACAGTCCCTGGTACAAGGCATTCCTGAATAATAATTTCCTTACAAATAAATATCTTTACGGCGTGGACAATCGTGTAATCGGCTATACAACTCGGGGCTCTGCCGATGATTTTATGTATTTGGGAAGCAATCAGTTCAAAAGAATACTGTCTATGACAGTGGAAATTGGTTCGAGAGAGCACTTGTTCTGGGCTCCGATATATGAGGCAGTCAATAGTGCAAAGAAAAATATTCAATTCTTAGATAACTTGATATTCTCAGGTGCGCAAAATGTATCAGTTAGCAATGAAGACGCCGTAATGGTGGACGGAAAATTCAAAATCTCTTTTCGTATCACAAACATCGGCTTTGAAGACATATTCAACATGAAATTCAAACTTCTCAGTCCGGATAATTCCGTATATTTTCATGATTCGACCTACAACACAGGATTTGTCCTGAGAGGTGTCGGCAAACAATTTCTAATAGATTATCATCCGCTCGAAACAAAAAACGGCACTTTTGTCAATCTGCAATTGCAAGTCATAGAACCGTTCAAAAAAACGATTGATTTCACGGTACCCGTCTATGAGTACAAGGAGTACGAGCTGCTTTCGCTTGAAAATGCCAATAATATCAAAACAACAGGCTCATGGTTTCTGCAGTTCGATACGAGTGGCACTGCTTTACTTAAAAGCAACAAAGAGCCTGTTTACGGCGATTATCGAATTGACAATGTATATTTCACGTTGCCGGAATTTGAACAGGTATGCAATTTGACTATGCTTAGAATGTATTGCAAATATGATATCGAACCGTATTATGATTTTATGTATTTTTACGGTTTAAACAGCGAAGAAGAATATGAATTGTTAACTGAAGGGGATTATATAGTTGACTTCAAGTATCCTACCGGTGCTTCGATTACTGGTTTGACCGGCATATTTAATGATTACCATCATCAGAACATCATTCTAAACCGTGGGAATTTTAACTATAATCAGCTCGTAATGGAAATCCTTACGGATGCTGTCAAAGGCAGAAAAGGCTGGGAAGGAAAAAGCATGAAAGTGCGTTTCTATCCCGACCAAATCCTTTCGATCAGGACAAAACTTAGTAGTGAAGAAGTACAAATCGCACCGAATCCCGTAGAGGATAATGTATTGCTTATCAACTCCAAGTCATATCTCGGCTTGTGCTCTGTGGGAATCTACGATATTTTCGGAAATCAGATTTACGGAAATATCCGAGAAATTGAATTTGGAGAAAATATGATTACGATACCGAATTTTTCAAGCGGAATGTATTTTCTCAAGCTAACTTACGGTTCTAAGGTGCTTTCGATACCATTTGTAATTGCAAAATAGTTACTTTAATTCTGCAGACAGATTTTTTATGATATACTCCTGTATTTCATTCTCTGAATCTTTTCTCTTATGAAACTTTACGGCATATCGGAGCTTTACGCTTATTTTCTCAGAATCTGCGGTAAAATAAACTCCGGGCTCTTTATGTAAGAAAATCAAATCGGTGCCGTTTTCCTTGAGCTCTCTTTGATTATCTTCGGTAAAAGAGTAATTAAAATCATTCAGTAATTCCATGAGTCTAACCTTAACACTCTGAATTTCAATTTCTTTTTTAAAATCAACCGTGATTTCATTCCAAACAATGCCCAATGCTTTCGAGTAGTTCCATATCGGTTTATATAGGACGAAACTATTCGGAATCTTAACCAACCTTCCGGTAGGCAAATCATTTTTATCTTTATCACCGACTTCGGATATCGAAAAGTACATGATGCCTGCTTCAAGCACATCACCCACTATTCCGTCAATCTCAATTCTGTCGCCTACCTGAAAAAGACCACGCCAAATTATAACTCCATTGGCAAGCACATTAAGAAGTGCCTCCTTTGATGCTATAACCAATGCACCTATTACAAGACTGAGTAAAGTAAGTATTGACCTGAACCATTCTACCCAAATTATTATAAGGGTGAGTGCAACAATAGCTATAAATATATAATTCAATGTCTGTCGGAAAAAGTATCGCTTTCTGAAATGTTCTATTTTATTGTCAATGATTCTAAATATTAACAATCTGACTAAATAGAATATTACAATTGAAATCAGAGATGCAAACACCTTCCAACTTGTCTTAGCTAATAACTCGCTTATAATATCCATAATTTATATTTTTAATCGTAATATTTTTTTAAATTGAAATCAAAAATCAGAGTAAAGTTTACTTAACTCAAATATTGTAATTCAACTAAATAGATAGATATTTTCACTTTTTGGAATGAATTTCAAACAGATTTTTGTATTTTTGCTAATACTTGATTTATGGTAATTGATTTCAAGATGATATAATTAGGTAACTTAAAAAAAATATATGTTCAATAATTTATTGATGATTTAAGTAATATAAGATTGGATAGGTAGCAGTTTCTAAGAGTTACAATTCTAACTCTTAATTAATTTGACAACTTAGCAAATTCCCATCTACTTAGAAATATGAATATAGAACAAATTACCAAAAATAATTAAAAATTATTTTCTTAAATAAACAGGTGAAATGATGTTTGAATTGATATTCACAGAAGAGCAACAAATGCTCAGAGAAATGGTCAGAGATTTCGTTAACAACGAGCTTAAACCAATCGCGGCTCAGATAGATGAGAACGAGGAAATACCACGCCATATTATTGACAAAATAGGTGAGCTTGGAATTCTCGGGGCGGCGTTTCCTCTTGATTACGGAGGCTCCGGATTCGGAGAAGTAGGATATTGTTTGATTCAAGAGGAAATCGGTCGTGCATGTTTGTCAACAGCAACTTTTGTTGGAGCACACGTATCAATTGGTACTAATTCTATTTATCTTGGAGGCAGCGAAGAAATCCGTCAGAAATACTTAATTCCTCTTACTACCGGTGAAAAAGTTGCCGCATTTGCACTAACTGAGGAAAGAGCAGGCTCCGATGCCTTTGACCTTAAAACAAGAGCTGAATTGGTAGGAGACGAATGGGTAATAAACGGCGAAAAATTATGGATAACTAATGGTCCTTTTGCTGATATATTCTCTGTATTTGCCAGAACTTCAAGAGGTATCACAGGATTTGTTGTCGAAAAAGATACACCCGGCTTTACTGCAGGAGCACCCGAGAAGAAAATGGGCATACGTGGAAGTAAGACCTCCTCCTTGACATTTGACAATGTTAGAGTACCAAAAGAAAATATTCTCGGTGTGGATGGCAGAGGATTCCTTTTAGCAATGAAAACTTTAGACGCCGGAAGACTGGGACTTGGAGCAGCATGTTTAGGAGCTTGTAAGGAAATGTTGGAAATGTCAACTAAATATGCAAAAGAGCGCAAACAATTTGGCGAACCTATTGCAAACTTCCAAGCTATTCAATTTATGATTGCCGAGATGACAACGCTCATTTACGCTGCTGAGTCACTTGTTTACAGAACAGCCGTACTCTATGACAAGCACGAAATGCTTTCCAGACAGTCTGCTATGGTCAAGCTTTACTGTTCCGAAGCACTCGACAAATGTGTGGATTATGCTATGCAAATACACGGCGGAATGGGATTCTCAAGAGAATTACCTATTGAAAGATTTTATCGTGATGCAAGAATAAACAGAATTTTTGAAGGAACAAGCGAAATACAAAAATTGGTCAT
>JBAYPL010000172.1:0-6149 GCA_041677745.1 Kapaibacterium sp. (SeqCode) | reverse complement strand
CGAAGCATCATTTTCAGTTACGTTGACACCTGCAAATTATGACCCTGTAATACTACCATTGCTATCTTCAATTCTTGAAACAGATACTTCGGAAATCAAATCTGTAATAAAGAAATACCGGGCATATTCAAAATTTAATCCGATTAAAATTTTCAGAGATGCTGATTTCAAAATAATATCACTCATCGAAGAGTACAACGATGAGCTTCCCGGAATTGATGTGGTTGTTGAGCCTAAAAGATTGTATGAATTCAGCGGGAACATGGCTCATATCTTAGGCTATACTCGTGAAATATCAAAAGGTCAACTCGATAAAGCACCTTATTATTTCCCCGGTGATTTAATAGGACAGTCAGGAATAGAGCGTACTTACGAAAGTGACCTCAGGGGACGCGAAGGTGTACAATACGTAGCAGTTAATAAGTTTGGTCAAAGAGTCGCAGGCTATAACGATGGTGCTAATGATATACCCGCAAAGAACGGATTTGATTTGTATCTTGGAATAGACATCAAGATACAGGAATTAGCTGAAAAACTTCTTGATGGTAAGCGTGGCTCGGTTGTGGCAATTTCACCCGATGACGGCTCAATAATTGCAATGGCAAGCAAACCGGACTTCAACCCCAGAGATTTTGCCGGGAAAGTGCCTTCCGGCTTGTACAAAGAACTGATAAATAATCCTGCTTCCCCGCTGCTCCACAGAGCTATTATGTCACAGTATCCTCCGGGTTCAACATGGAAGATGTTGATAGCTCTTGCCGCATTACAAGAAGGGCTAATCAATGAAAGAAGTACTATCTATTGCGGAGGCGGACTTCAATATGGAGGAAAATTCAGGAAATGCCATGGGGCGCACGGCAATACAGATGTCAATACCGCTATTCAGACCTCTTGTAATGTTTTCTTTTATACCTTAGGGATGAGGTTGGGTTACGAAAAATTTGAGAAATACGGTAAAATGTTCGGTTTCGGTATGCAAACCGGAATTGACCTGCCGTACGAAAATCCGGGTCTTTTACCAACCAGATCATGGCTGGAATCACGTCTCGGTAAAGGTGGTGCTTCAGAAGGAAGACTCGTTAATTATGGCATCGGTCAAGGAGAAATACTTACTACTCCACTGCAAATGGCTGCATATACTGCTGCTATTGCAAATGAAGGCACATATAATCAGCCGCATATTGTTACACACATTCGTAATAATATTACAAACAAAAAGGAACCTATTAATTACAACTCCGAAGAATTGCCAATTGATAAAAAATATTTTAAGATTATAAAAAACGGTATGTTCGATGTGGTCAATTCTACCGGTGGTACTGCCTCCATAGCTCGTTTGGCGGATATTCATGTATGCGGAAAAACAGGAACGGCACAAAACCCGCATGGACAGGACCACTCATGGTTTGTTGCGTTTGCTCCTAAGGAGAATCCTAAAATAGCATTATGCGTTTTTGTCGAAAATGCCGGCTTCGGTAGTCAAGTAGCTGCTCCTATTGCTCATAAATTGATGGATGTTTTTTTCCATCCCGAAAAATATGACGAATACATGGGCAATACTAAGCCAATCAGGAAGTCCGACTCAACTGTCGTCATTCCTCCTGACTCTGCTATGGCTGCAAGCGAAATCACTCGTTAATGGTATGAACGATTTGCTCTTGCTTGACAAAGTCATAGAGTGTCAGACGTCTCAAATTAAAATATGAAGTCCAGAAGGATTTCAACATTTGAATATAAGATTGAAATGCTGAATCTTTTTCATTTTGTGCTATAAAGAAGGAGTTAAGGTCAATCTTTCCGACATAATATCTGTTAATTGCTACTTCAAACCTTCTTGCTGCAATAGTGTCGGCTTTGGCAGCAATTTCAACTTGTTTCATCAATTGATTTAACCTGAGTGCCTGATATTTCACATCAATTTCCAAAATATTCTTTTGCAAATCTGAATTAATTTCCGTCCTTTTTTGTTCCTCCAAGGCAGATTCAATCTCTGCATCTCCTTTTCCGAACATGAACAGTGGCAGTTGAAGTGTAATATCGAATCGCTGCTGTTGCAACAATTCACGGTAAGCGTCATCAAGTACATCAGAAGTATTATTGTATCCAAAGGATGCAGTTATATTCGCATTTAATCCATTATTGCTCTCAGCTTGCCTGAGGTTCATCTCTGCACGTAATTTGTCGGTTTCATAATTCTTGAATGTAGGATTATTCTCGAGAGCCATCTTCAAAGCAAAATCTTCATCAATTTGAAATTGAGGAATCACAAGGGGCGGTGAAACATTAATTTTAACATTTTTTTTCAAACCGAGTTCTGCCGCAAATTCTTCCATAATCTGACTATAATCGAGTAAAGCTCTCTCGTAAGCATTCCTTGCATTGAGAAAAGCAAGTTCACTTTGAAGCAAATCGTTTTCAGCAATTCTTCCTACCTCGAATCTTCCTTTGGAAATTGTGTACAAGGTATCGTTCACGCCAACATTCTGCTCCGAATTTTTCAGGTTCATTCGAGCAATATATAAATCGAAAAATTTCTGAGAAATTCGCATGGATATATTTTCTATTTCGCTTGCATATTCTTTGTCATTTATCATCTCTGCAATTTTCTGTAATTTACTTTCCCATTTTATGGAATTATAACTAAATAATGGTTGCCTGTATGATACCAAAATTGGAGTAGTCCTCCATATTGAATAATCACTCAATCCGAAGGCGTCTATTCGTGATACACCCGAGAATATAGTCACTTCGGAGCCGAGTGAGGCAATACGCTGGCTTAATGACAATCCACCGGAGCCGAAATATTGGCTTTGAGGTTGGAACAATTCGGAACCGTCCGGCTGAGTAACAGGTATGATTTCTCTCGACAAACCGGGTATGGATGCTGTCAGACTCAATTGAGGCATAAGACCGGAATTAAATGCAATCAGCCTGTTTGTCCTTGCTTTGTATGCCGCTTCTGCCGATTTGGAAGAAGGGCTGTTTTGAATTGCGTGTTTTATACATTCATCAAGCGTAAATTCAATAGTATTCTGCGACATAGCGAGAAAGGGAAATAGTAATGCCGCTGCAAAAATTTTCCACATATTCTAAGCCTGTTTGATATTGAGTAATGTATGAAAAGTAAATGAATATTTTTCATTTTTCAAATGTAAGAATTTTTTCATGTTTACGAAAATTTATTTATTAATAATATCATGTTAGCATAGCAAGCCCAAGGATTTTGATATTGTTTACTGCTATCTATTCTCGACTCGATTGATTCACGGCATGATTTTTGATGAATTAAGATTAGTATAATTATTTCTTCAATCTATGGTGTTAAGAATGGAAAATGATATTTTATCTTGTTCAAACGGAAACAATCGAAATAAAAAAACGGATTCATTAGATTTGTCCCTTACAATAAATGTTTTTTTCTTAGATTTAGTGAATAATACGTATTGATATGAGAAAAAATAATTTAAATATCAAACTCATTCTAATATTGATAACACTTGTATTCTTGCAGGCATGTCAACCTAATGTCAGGTTTGCAACAAAAGCTTATAGGGGCAGTAAATCATACAAACAATCATCAGAATCAAGCAAAAACAACACAACAAAACAAGCCAATATTGATAAACTTGATTTCATGACAAATGACGAGTTTGCCAACTTAATCATTGACGAAGCTGAGAAATGGCTCGGAGTACCTTATAAATACGGAGGTGAAACTTTTAGCGGTGCTGACTGTTCAGGATTTGTAAGTCAGGTTTTTCTCAAAGCCGGCATTAAGTTACCCAGAACTTCATCACAACAGTTCAGGTATGCCGAGCAAGTTAATTTTGTAGAAAAGAAAGCAGGGGACCTGATATTTTTCAAGAAGAACGGAACAATTAACCATGTAGGAATTTACATCGGACAAGGATATATGATTCATGCCTCTACTTCATCAGGTGTTGAAAGACAGTCAATCCATGAGGACTACTATATAAAGCGTGTCGCTGGAATTGGAAGAATCAACCCTTCAATCTCACAAAAAGGGAAATAGATTACTTTAACTCAAGTTTTGATATTATCTAAGTATTTTTATATAAGCTATTTGTCATGTATGACTTACATTCTTAAACTCAATTTTTCATGATTATAAATATGTAGTCATAAATCCTGACATACTAATATTTTTTTCAATTATGTATAATAATGTTCGTCATTTAATTTTTATGGAAAAATTAATCGAAATTTATGCAGGATACAGAGAAAATTAAATTGCTTTCCGAATCAATAGGGAAAGTTAAGACAGAAATATCTAAAGTAATAATCGGACAAACCGATATAGTTGACCAACTTCTGACTGCTTTATTTGCAAAAGGACACGTTTTATTGATAGGAGTACCCGGACTTGCAAAAACATTATTAATCAGGACATTGGCAAAAGCATTAGATTTGAAATTTTCGCGTATCCAATTTACACCTGACTTAATGCCCGGGGATATCAGCGGGACCGAAATCATCGAAGATGATTTATCAAGTGGACAGAAGACTTTCAGGTTTGTGAAAGGACCAATTTTTGCCAATATAGTCCTAGCCGACGAAATCAACCGTACACCCCCGAAGACACAGGCCGCACTGCTTGAATCAATGGAAGAACATGCAGTAACTGCCGCAGGTATGACTTATAAATTAGAACAACCTTTTTTCGTTCTCGCTACACAAAATCCAATTGAACAAGAAGGTACTTATCCCCTGCCCGAAGCACAGTTAGACAGATTTATGTATAATATTTGGTTGGATTATCCGGCAACCGAAGAAGAAGAACAAATCGTAAAGTCAACTACTTCAATCAATAAGCCAGAGATTATTAAGGTATTGAATGCTGAAGAGATAATGGGATTCCAGGAACTTGTCAGAAAAGTACCAGTAAGCGATAATGTTATCAATTTTGCAGTTAAGCTCGTTCGTTCGACAAGACCTGCAACAACCGAACTTAAATATATTAAAGATTTTATCAGCTATGGTGCAGGTCCGCGTGCATCACAGTATATCATTCTCGGAGCTAAGTCAAGAGCTGCTCTAAAAGGTAAGTTTACTCCTGATATTGATGATGTTAAGGCTGCTGCTCTACCGGTCTTGAGGCACAGAATAGTTACAAACTTCAATGCAGAGGCAGACAACATTACTCCGAATGATATAGTTGCAATGTTAATAGATAACTTGAAATAGGTTAGCAGAAATATTCAAGGCATATAAAATAACGCTTGTGTTGGGTAATACAGGCGTTTTTTCGTAATCTCTTTTGACATGATTTCCCACACGAATACTATTCTATTAGTATATTTATTTTGACCTGATTATTGATAGCACTTACGAGTTAAAAATATCTACACTTAGTTAATATATAAATTTTACTTAGCTGATTAACAGAACATCATAAGTTGTAATATCGAAATTATTTGACAATAAAATATAATTCAAAATGTCGTAAATTATTGAATAGTATTATTTAAAGTAATATGTTCATATCATCAAATAAATAAGTATTTTTTATTTTTTTACAAATAATGAGGTAAGAATATGTCAAAAGTTTCATGGATAATAGACCCGGCTCATTCGGAGATAGGATTTAAAGTTAAGCACATGATGTTTACTACTGTATCCGGACATTTCGATAATTTTTCTGCGGAAATCGAAAGCGATGGTGACAGTTTCGAGAATGCAAGTGTAGATTTTAAAGCAGAAACTGCATCTGTGAATACTAATAACGGGGATAGGGACAATCACTTACGTTCAGCTGATTTTTTTGATTCCGAAAATTATCCAAGCTTGTTATTTAAATCCAATACAATTAAAAAGTTGTCAGACAATAAATATCTTGTCAAGGGAATGATGACGATCAAAGATGTCAGCAAAGAAATTGAGCTGAATGCTGATTACAGTGGCTTGCTGAAAGACCCGTGGGGCAACAGTAAAGCAGGATTCTTACTCGAAACTACAATTAATCGCAAGGACTTTGGCTTGACTTGGAATGCAGCACTCGAAACCGGTGGAGTACTGGTGTCGGAAGATGTTCGAATTATTTGCGAGATTCAACTACAAAAACAGTAATGATATATTCTTGAGCGAAATAAGAAAAAGTCAGGTTAACAATAATCGTCCAACCTGACTTT
>JBAYPL010000171.1:0-6150 GCA_041677745.1 Kapaibacterium sp. (SeqCode) | reverse complement strand
ACAAACTCAGAGAGAAAATATAAAGTTCATACAGTGCTGTTTTTCATAGGTACGGTTGCTAATTGCGGTGGTTTACTGACACCACTAGGCGACCCTCCTTTATTTATGATGTACTTAAGAGGTGCAGATTTCTTTTGGTTCTTAAGTTTGGTAGAAGAATGGCTGTTTACAAACTTATTGATACTTATACTTTACTTTATTATAGATAAGTATTTTTATTCCAAGGAATCCCCGACAGACATCAAATTAGACTTACGGCAGATTGAGCCATTGAAAGTCAAAGGTAAAAGAAATGTCTATTTTCTCATTGGAGTAGTACTCGGAGTAGCATTTATTAATGAGAGTACCATGCCGTTCATGAAACAAAACCAGTACTTCACTTTCCTAAGGGAAGGATTTCTTATTCTTATGGCACTATTATCATTAAGATTCACGGTAGGCAATACTCGTGAACTGAACAAATTCAGTTGGGCTCCGATACTCGAAGTCGCATATCTGTTTATCGGAATATTTGTTACAATGGTACCGGCTCTCGAATTCTTGAAGAATCATGCAGCAGAACTTGGCATCAATACAGCCGGGCAATTTTACTTTGCTACCGGTTTTTTAAGCTCGTTTCTTGACAACACACCGACAGCAGTTACCTTTTATTATCTGGAATTAGGATTAGTGTCACTTAATCCGAGCTTACTTAACGGAACAGCAGTAGCCGGCATTCCTGAAAGTACGATGGTAGCTATATCACTCGGAGCCGTATTTTTTGGTTCTATGACATATATTGGAAACGGACCAAATTTTATGGTTAAGGCTATCGCTGAAGAACAAGGACTTAAGATGCCTGATTTCTTCTCGTATATTTTTAAATTTTCATTAATCGTACTGTTACCGGTGTTTATTCTTGTATGGTTAATATTTATATGATTTTTGAAACCTTTTGTCTGATTAACAGTCTATATCAATAGAACAACTATTGCATTTAGGAGATGTATTTAAATGATGAAACTGTTTGTAATGTTCGGTACATTGATTGCTTTCATTTATGTTATTTCTGCTCTTGAGCATAATGAGCTAAGAAAGGATTCTCATGATGTAGCGGATGTTCGCATTACTGATGAATCTGTTCTCCAACCTGTGAGAAAACAGTTGGAGGCTTATAATAATCGTGATATTTCGAGATTTGTCGAGTCCTTCTCGGAAGACATCATACTCTATGACCTCCAATCGGGAGAAGTACTTTGTGAAGGTAAAGACAGAATGATAGGAATTTACGGTGATATGTTTGCTCAAAGCCCGAAATTGAATTGTTTTCTTCTCAATAGAATTCATTGCGGTGATTTTGTGATTGATGAAGAAGTAGTTCATGGCATTAGGGGTAACAATAAAGTTCACGGCACAGCTATTTACGAAATTAAAGACTCGCTAATAATTAAAGCTTGGTTTATCAAAGGTAAGGTAAATATTTGATTTCAAAACATATCACATTGATATTATAATATTGAATATTATAAAAAAAGCCGCTTCGAGCGGCTTTTTTGTGCGGAAGAGGGGATTTGAACCCCTACACCTATCGGCACCACCCCCTCAAGATGGCGTGTCTACCAATTTCACCACTTCCGCAGTAAATGGATTACAAAAATAATCAGATTTTATTAAACAAAAAAATAATATTTACAATTTTTGTCTTATATTTTCTGTATTGATATGGCAAAAGAAAAAAAATATTTTACTTAGATAAAAAAAATGCTTAATTTTAAGTTCGGTTGACTTGCAAATTTAGAAAAACTTTTTATTTTATTTATCATTGCTAGAATTTAATTATGAAAAAACGTAATCTTTATGCCCTAATACTTGGTGTATCAAGTGGATTTGGAAAGGCTTGTGCCATCGAATTAGCCGGTATGGGTTATAATATTATCGGAGTGCATTTGGACCTGGGTTCTAATAAAATGAAAGCCGAAGAATTCAGAGTCAAGCTCGAAGGTATGGGTGTAAAGGCTAAATTTTTCAATGCCAATGGTGCTGACGACAATGTCAGAAAAGAAATTGTCGAACATGTCAAACAAGACTTCACCAATGGTGAGACAAATGTTTTACGTGTATTAATACATTCATTGGCATTTGGAGCTATTAAACCCTTATTCGATAAAAATCCTGACAATGCTGTCAGTAAGCGTCAGATAGAAATGACTATGGATGTCATGGCAAACAGTCTTGTGTATTGGGTTCAGGATTTGTTCGTGAACGACTTACTTGCCGAAAACTCCAGAATATTCGGTTTGACAAGTATTGGTAATACCAGAGCTATGAATAACTACGGTGCAATATCTGCTGCAAAGTGTGCTCTTGAAGCATATATTCGCCAGATAGCTATTGAGTTAGCTCCTTATAAAATCACTGCAAATGCTATTTTAGCAGGAATGACTGACACTCCGGCAAGTAATAAAATTCCGGGATTCAATAAGATGCTTGCCCATGCCAAAGAGCATAATCCTTTCGGAAGAAATACAGTTCCCGAAGATGTTGCTAAAGCTATTGCTATGCTTGCCGACGAGAAATTCTACTGGATTACCGGTCAGGTATTAGGAGTTGACGGGGGTGAAAGCATTATGAATTTTATTGAAACTCATAACTAATCGGAACTTTTTTATATGAATAGGAATAACGCTTTAATTCTTGGAGTTTCAAGTGGATTCGGTAAGTCCACAGCTCTTGAACTTGCTAAAAGAGGATTTAATATTTATGGCGCCCACCTTGATTTGGGTTCTGCTAAAATTAAAGCCGAAGAGTTGAGACAAGAAGTTGAAGGGCTTGGTGTTCAAGCTGTTTTCTTCAATACTAATATTGCCGATGAAAACAATCGAAAAAATGTTATTGACAATATTAAATCAATATTCAATCAGCGTAATGATGAGTCTGTATTAGGAGTTTTTCTGCATTCTGTGGCTTTTGGTGCTTTAGGTCCTTTCATAGATGAAAACCAGGAAAATCAAATTACCCAAAAGAAGCTCGAAATGTCTGTTAATGTGATGTCAAACAGTTTGATGTATTGGGCTCAAGATTTATTCCATGCTCAATTATTCGGCAATCACAGTCGTATATTAGCAATGTCGAGCAACGGAGCAAGAGTAGCTACCAACAAATACGGGTCTGTCTCAGTTGCCAAAGCAGCTCTCGAAGCAATCATAAGGCAGCTTGCATTCGAGCTTGCTCCATACCACATCACTGCAAACTCTATCATGGCAGGAGCAACAGAGACCCCTGCTTCGGCTAAAATTCCGGATTTTCATAAAATGTTGAAGTTTGCTAAAGAACATAACCCTTTTCAAAGGAATACTGTTCCGGAGGATGCCTCAAAGGTTATTGGTTTGCTTGCAGGCGAAGAAGCAGATTGGATTAGCGGGCAAGTTATCAATGTGGACGGCGGTCAAAGCTTATTTACTTATTTGCCGGATTATTACGGCTGAGCTTGTATTGCATGAATTAACCGGTATTTATCTTGTCAAGCAACAAGCATTAGAATGACAATACTATAAAAAATCCCGATATTTTGTACTATCGGGATTTTTTTATGGCGTAATATCTCAAACAGTGATTTTTACAATCCATTATAATTATTCATTCCAAACAGCAGATTAAGGTATCTTATTACAAATTTGGAGGTAAGAATCCTATTTTTAATGAATTGTTGTTTTTAAATTTAATTTCAATAGCTATCGGACCAAATTTATGATTTGCGATATAGCTTATTTTGTCAAGAATTGGGTCATCTTTGGTTTCTTCAACTTTTATTACCTTTATATTCCAGAATGCAAGCGGATAATCGTCAGTCTCAGATTTGTAAACAACTGTTCTGGTGATTTTGACATTATCTTTGTCAGTAAACTCGTACTTATCACCTAAACCGGAAGAATATTTAACAACAGTAAAGGGTTTTGTCAAGTCTCCCCCGCTGTAAATAAAATCTTGAATACCTTCCGTTGTAACTTTGGTTTTTAATTCGAGTGATAAGGTAACGGCATTTTTATCTGTCGTATCGAGAGTCGCTCCGAATTTTTCGAGGTAAGTATCCATGATCAAGTGTTTTGCATCAATATCCAACTCATGAGTACCCGCAAGTGTGTCAAAGTACTTCACTATGCTGTAATCAAATGTAAACTTTACAAATGTAGATACTATACCACCATCATTCTTGATAACAACGATTGAATCATCAACTTGGATTATTTCATCGTTTATACTTATTGAAGCTGCCGTTTTCGAGCCGACTTTTGTAAATTCGACATCAGTACTGCCCCCGATTTCATTAGGTCCCGATACATTTTCATCGCAAGCCCATAAGGTAATCAATAAGATAAATATAATTATTGTGAACTTTTTCATAATCCCGTCCGAGTGAGTTAAAAAAAATTTGTTTATTAATTATTATAAATAACCTTATAATAAATCCTTGGGAAAAACTCGCTAACCATATTTAATAAGTAAGCCGCATCCAATTATGAATTATTGAATAATATTATCAGTAATTGATACGGCATACTTAATGTTTAACATTTTACTTCTTATCTTACACCTTTACCGGCAAAGTGCATCATAAATTGGACTCTCTCGTAAGCAGCAGGATTCTTTGTAGCAGCTTGTGACATTTTACCTCTGAATTCAGAGATAGATTCATATCCGTGTTCTTCCATCCAAGATTTAAGAAAAGCATTCATTTCAGAAATCTTTTCGAATCCGTTTTTATATAAAGCTGACGCTACTTGAACTGCATTGGCTCCTGCGAGCAATTGTTTTACAACTGCTGCTCCATCGTGTATGCCCGTAGAAGCTGCTAAGTCGCATTTGACTCTTTGAGCCATAATAGCAATCCATCTGAGCGAAATTGACAAGTCGGCAGGAGTACTATATATGTTACTCGGAATAATCTTCATATTGTCAATGTCAATATCGGGACTGAAGAATCTGTTGAACAGCACCAATCCGTCAATGCCTGTTTGTGACAAACGTTGAATCATGCTTCCGAGATTAGAAAAATAATAACTTATTTTGAGAGCAACAGGAATGCTGACTACTTTTTTTACCTTTTCGATAACATCAAAATACACCTTCTCATTTTCTTCTCCAGAACGAGAGAAATCTGAGGGTAAAATAAACATATTCAATTCAATAGCATCGGCACCGGCGTCTTGAATCCTCTTAGCAAACAGAGTCCACTCGTCTGACGATACGCAGTTTATACTTCCTATTATCGGAATCTTTGTATTTTTTTTCGCTTCTTGAATCAGAAATAGATATTTCGAAACACTGTCTTCCATGTCGGAGTAATCAAAAGCATCATAGATTTCAGGATACACGGTGGTCGGCTTACTTGCAGCAGCCATATTACTTTTTAGCTCGGCGGCGATTTCTTCTTCAAATATTGATTTGAGAACTACCGCACCGGCACCTTTCCTCTCGAGTTCTTCAATCAGATGACTTGTTCTTGTCATACCAGAACTTGCAGCGATTACAGGACTGTTTAATTCCAAACCCAAATACTTTGTTTTTAAGTCGGTCATTTTTTTCTACCTTTATGTTAAAAAGAAATAAACTAAATGTACTTCAACAAAAATAATAAAAAGAAATCTATTTTTCTAAAATAATCTTTTATGTCAAATATTAAATCAGAGAACATTAAATATTTTATAAAAAAAGCCGCACATTAAGTGCAGCTTGTAATTAAAAATAATTCCTGTGAATTTCTAACTTATGGTTGCATTATACATCCAAACCAATTTTTCCTGTTCACGAATATAGTCGCTCATTAAGGCATTGGTTCCCTCATCATCAGCATCACCTGCAAGCTCAAGTATATCTCTTTCGAGACGAATCAGGATTGTGAAAGCGCTCAGCACATTTCTAACTGCAGTTTTGCCGTCGGTTACATCTTTAGTAGTTTTGATTTCAGAATTGGCGATATAATCAGTAAAAGTGTGAAATGGTGTAAAGCCTAAAGTAAGGATACGCTCTGCGATTTCGTCAATTTTCAGAAATGCATCATTATATAATTCTTCAAACTTCGCATGAAGTTCAAAGAATTTTTCACCCTTAATATTCCAATGATAACCTCTGAGGTTAGAATAAAATATCTGATAATTAGCAAGTAGAGTATTT
>JBAYPL010000170.1:0-6207 GCA_041677745.1 Kapaibacterium sp. (SeqCode) | reverse complement strand
TGCCACTGATTCGTGATTGGCAAACAAACGGGGTTTTGGTATTTTTTGCGGCATTGAGTATGAGAAATGATTGAGTGTGCGAAGACATATTTCGACATGATGCATATCTCCTTCATTCTCGGGTATTGGTATATCGAAAACCGGAGGCAGACCATAAGCGTTAAAACCTATCTTGTGTGTGGCTCGCACAATTTTGGCTACTATCCTGCTTTCATTTGATAAATGGTCTTTAGGATCAATCCAGTAATCATATTTATTTAATCGCAGATTCACAAGTGTCTTGATAATTCCCAACGGTGATTTGTCAATTACAAAGACTCTGTCAACATCGGGATTATTAGCGAGAATCGAATAATTTGACGGTCCTGCAAAAACATGTAACTCGGAGTCAGGAAATAGTTTCTTGAATTCATGAAACAAGGGTGTTGTTAGAACCATGTCACCAATTCTGCCCAACTGAATAAATGCTACTCTCATTATCTTTCAACTTGCAAAATCAGTTCATTAAAAGCTGTGCAAACGTTCTCAGGCGAAATACTTGACAAGTCATTTGTACTAGTCTTTAATGTTTTCTGTGGAGTATTATAAGCGTACCAGGGTAAACCCGTATCCTCACTACCTGTCCATAAATGAAGACTAACGCAGGGAATTTTGAATGCTGCAGCCAAATGAACGGCTGATGTATCAGGCGTAAGCAAGTAATTACATACTGACAGATAAGCAGCAAACCGTAAGAATGATTTTGTAGGCGGCGCTTTTCTTGCCGGTGTATTTTCCACAATTTCATCGGCTTCAGACACATAATCTTCTGTAAAGAATATTACAATATCAATTTCGGAATGAATTTCGGAAAACATCTTTATAAAACTCTTAATATTTTCAACTCCCCAGAATTTTGCCCTACTCGAGCCAGACAAATTTACTGCTAACAACTTCTTCCCTTTTGTCATCAACATCTTTTTTGCATATTTTATCTCTCTTGGCTCAAGTCTGAAACTCAGACTCAAATCCGATTTACTCGGATTAATCCCAAATGGCATGAGCAAGCATGTAATTCTCTCTACTATATGTACTAATCTTTTATCAGGAAGTGGTACGATATGCGTGTATAAGCCTTTGTTATTTTTGTCAAATCCTATTGTATAAAGAGGATTGATTAATTTTATGAGGTATTGAGATGTTGTTGAAGGATTATCAAATAAATCAATAATCAGGTCATAATTTCTGCTTCTAAGTTGACGAATAAGCTTGAAGAGTTTCAAAATACCCTTCCGATAGACATAAATATTATTTGTAAAACTGTCAACTGCTCGCTTGGCAGATATGTTATAATCCGAGAACAGCATATCAATTTCAATCTTCGGATAGGTACTTCTTAATGCTCTTAAAAACGGTACAGTTACTAGTACATCCCCAATCCTGTCATGTCGTAACAAAAGAATCCGGCTACCGTCAACCGGATAAATCTTTGCTGAAAACTTTTCGACGGTTACAGGATTAACAGAACCGGTTAATAATTTATCAAGAATTGACTTAATTTTGTATTCAATATTTTTTAGAATAGCTATAATTCAACCTGTCAAAAAGTTTTCAAAGATTTTCGATATATAATATTTCTTGCTGACATATAATTCATCACAAACTTTACAGATTCATCATTTTTGCCTACGAATTCCGGCGGATTAATTCCAGGCGAGTTATACATACCTTCAGTTAAGAGATTAACAGCTGCGGTAGCTGCATATCCGGTAGTCCGCGACATTGAAGAAGTTTTGCCTGCTTTGTCATATCTGTCTAAAAGATTATAAGTATATTCGACATGCTTACCATCTTCAATGCCGTCAAATATGATTCGCATGACCGTAAATTCTTCTTCTTCCGGCTGAAGTTTCCATTTATCAAATAATATGGCAGAAGTAATATCTAGTGGTTTAATACTTTTATCGCCAACGATAATTTCCTTCTCATCAAAAAAACCGCTTGATTTCAGAATACGAATTATATCCGTGTGACCCGGGTATCGTAAAGTTTTTTCGATTTTATTTGGTATGTTATTATTATAAAGTAATGAGCGAAGTCCGTCAGTATTAAAAGCTTCTAATGTTCCAATTTCGTCAAACTCAAGATATTCAGGTTCGGACAGTGCTTCCATGACCACTAATTCACCGTTCTTTACATACCTTGCGGGACGTGTATATTCTTCAATGACATCCACTGGCGAAAAAGGTGCTTTATACTGAAAAGGCAGAGTACGCGCCTTGGGAAGTCCACCTACATAACATTTATATTCATTAATTTCCATTCTTTCATTATGGTATCCGAGTAGTAAATTCGGAATACCTGGAGCCACTCCGAAATCAACAATTGCTGTTACTCCCATTGAACGTGCTTTTTTATCCAGCATAAAACAGTCTTCGGGAAAGAACGAAATATCAACTATATTCTTTCCGGTTTCTATCACAGCTTCGACGGTTTTGAACCCCATAAATCCGGGTACCGCACAGAGCACTACGTCGCTATCATGAACCACTTCTCTAATCACTTCGGGCTTTGTCAAGTCTGCTTTTATTGTCTTTATGTCAAACTCATACAAAGCGGACAGATTCTTTTCACTTAAATCAGCAGATGTTACTACATGGTTGAATGATAAATCTTTAGCCATTGCACTGCCAACCATACCCGCGCCTAATACAGTTATCTTTGCCATAATCAATCCAGTTTGTTATAAAGTTGATTTACAAATATAGTAAATTCTTCTGACCTGAAAGCATCATATTTGTTTAGTTGCTGAAATCATTATGACTTATATTAATTATTAATGAGTCATGATTTATTTATCAAAATTACTATTCAAATGTAAATTTGCAGATATAATTTATTATAAAAGACTTTTTATTATATTTGTATTATGAAGTTTTGAACTTGTTTATTAATAATCAATTACAGTGCTATCACAAAAAGAATAAGGGTGAAGTATGAAAAGAATTTTTTTATTACTGTCGGCAACAATCTTATTTACCTCAAATATTTTCTCTGAAGATTTCGAGACTGAGTCAGTTTATTACTTTACCTTGTTCCCCGGAGATGTGAAGATTCCCGACAGTACTTATGCTGAGTTCGGTATTTACTCGAGATTTGATTCACCATTCACTGTCAGCAGAGGATTTGATACATTATTCAAAGACAAAATTTTACCCGGGAATGAATTTACTGTTTTAAACCTAAGCGCCCGTCACGCCCAAGCTAACTTAACTTACAAAGGCAATGTTTATGAAGGTTTGTATAAAAAATCTGCAATTAAAATTACCATTCCCGAAAATGACAATACCGCGTGTTTTGTACGCACGAGGTACGGAAATTTATCCGATGGAATGACTTTAATAGAAAAACGAAAACTTGGTAAAGAATATATTATAACCACACCTCATTCTTCACAATACTATGCCAAAGCAGCTGCCTGCTATGTGGCAATAGTAGGAGTTGAGTTTAATACAGAAGTTACCTTTACTTTAAAAGGAAATAATTACTGTCATATTAAACTTTCTGAAAATAGTAAATTAAGTTATAATCAATCATTGACGCGTATATTAGAACCGGGTGATGTATGGCTGCTTCCACTTGATGAATATTCTCAGACTTTGACAGGTTCTTATGTGTCTTCAAAAAAGCCGGTTGCTGTTTTTTCAGGCTCTAATGCAGCATTGTCTATTTCTACCGGATGGCATAATTATGTTATACATCAGGAAATACCGGTTAATATGTGGGGTATGGAGTTTTTGGTTCCCAAAATTATAGATTCACTGAGTTGGTCCAGAATCAATTTAGTAAAGTATGATACTTACAAAGATTATTTTCGGAGATATGCTGCAAGTTTTAATGGTGCTTATGGGGCTTCTTTAGATTTATATACTGTTTATTATAATGATATACCTATTCCTGATTCAACCGGAAACACTTTGACGATTCATACAGACTCAGTATTTAACGTTGTTATGACTGATCCTAACATTAAATACAAAAAAAGATCTACTTTACCTTATCTCATGCCCATATTGAGTACAAATTCGTTTTCAAAAAAAGCAGTTTTTCATATAATGGATGAGAAAACCGAGTTTATTAATATTGTATATCTTATAGGACAAGACGGAGAAATTCCCGACGATTTGTTAATCAGCAAAGTAGAGGACGGAGAATTTGACTGGAAAACTTTAAAGTCAATTTCACCCGATCTCGGGAACAGATTTATATTCACAAACAAGGACGGTACTTATTATTTAACAAAAAATATCACCTTTGAAGAGCCTGGTACATATAGCATCAGATCACTTATTCCATTTGCTGCTTATCAGTTCGGCTATGGTGAGACCAAGGCTTTTGGTTTTCCTGTAAACGGACATCCTTTTTTACATGAGCCGTTGGATACATTAGCACCTTCGGTTGATTATACAGGTAATTTCTTTGACGGATTCGAAGGCAAGGTATATGACGAGCCAAGGGAGGATAAATCAAACCGCATTAATCTCCATTCTGTTTACTTAGATCAAAGTATGTCCTATAATGTGAATTTAAGTGTTGGTGAAATTAAAATCGGTGTTACACCATCGGTAAACTTTACCATCAATATAAAGGATATTAACTATGACGGTGCCGCTACCTTGGTTATGATTGATGATTTCGGGAACAGATTCGACACAACAATTTATATACCTACTCCTCTACCCTATTTTTACGGATTGAAGAACATACCGGATGATTTCAATCTCAATCTCGGTGATGTAAATTATGAATCAAGCTTCCTTATCGCTAACTTGTCATCATTGGATATCACCGATGAATTTGAGTTGTATTTAATTTTTGATTCTGATAGTGTCGAAAATAAGGAAGATGATATTACTACATTCCAAGGCTTCGAAATCGGTAATAATCTGAAAAACGTAAACCTATACCCTCTCATCACAAAAGATTACGTCAATGCGAGCTATTTGTTCAAAGCAAACAAGACCGGCAATTTCCTCGATTCCCTCGGGTATATGATTGTTTCAAAGGATCATGAAAGAGTTTACTTCAAACAATTTGTAGCAGAACTTAGTGCTTATGTCGGGAAAAGTTATATTCAAGCGGAAGATATTGAATTTGAAAGCATTCTTGTAGGTGATTTTGACGCAAAAGTGTTCTATATAGAAAATCCGATACCCGATGATGAATTGTACCCGGTAACTTTGACAATAAACGACATTGAGTTCTCAGGTGATGACATTGGATATGACGGTAGCGGAAAGCCTTTTGAGGTATCCATACCTACTGGAATCTCCAAGAACAATCCACTTCGTTTGCCACCGAACAAGAATATGGAATTTATGGTGAGATTTACTCCCCAAGATGCAAAAGAATACAACGCAACAATTACTTTCCACAGCGATGCCTCAGAACCCAAGGATTTCATGACTTTGAAAGGACAGGGCAAAGGAGTATCAGTCGAGAATAAAGAGCCTGACTCAGAGATTCTTAAAGTGCTGATATTTGAAAATTCGATAAGTTTGATTTCAAAGGAAGATATTTGGGTTGAATATCTGGAAATCTATGATTTGAAAGGCAGGAAAGTGTATTCCGAGGAGATTGGTACGAGCTTGTCTGAATTTAGTATTGACAAGGAGAAATTATCAAGCGGACTTTATATGATAAACATAAAGACCGAACGTGGAATGATTGTAAAGAAAGTGTTAATCAGATAAAATATACTGCTGTTATCCGAGAATTTTATTGCGTTCTTGCTTCAATTCATGTAACAGCTTCTGTATAAGCGGATTATTACTTTTCTCTGCTATAGGAAACAATACAGAAACAATATTTAGGATATAATTTATCGGATTAAACAATGGTGTTACTTCCAGACTTCTAAAATTATCAAGATGTTCGGCAAGCCAAATTATAAGATAATCATCTTCAGGTAATCTGACTCTTTGTACATCTAATTCCGGTGGTAAAGCCCGCTCACTTACGGACTTGTAGTCTTCTTTTAAAATCATTAGTATATGAGCTGTATAAGGTCCAAAATTATAATCAATGATTTCCGGAGTAATTTCACTGCATGCCTCAAAAATGTCATGAAGTAACGAGCAAATCAACAAATCCGGGTCTTTGACATCAAGTTCGGTGCATAAGATTTTACATACTCTTGTAGTATGGAAAAAATACGATGAGCCGTTC
>JBAYPL010000169.1:0-6240 GCA_041677745.1 Kapaibacterium sp. (SeqCode) | reverse complement strand
TCCGCATACCCGTACTTTTGGTTTCCTCTTATGTGGAAAACTTCATTATTTTTACATTCAATTAGAATGGAAAATTTCCTTAGAATATCATTAGTTAATTCTACGTAAGATACACTCTTCAAATTACTTACATTGATAATTGAATCATATTCAAGTGTAGGTAAAATCATCAACAAACCGCTTACAACCTGACTGCTTATATCGCCTCTGATGTGGAAAACTCCGGGCTTCAAGGTACCTTTGACAATAAGTTTTGAGTACGCGGTTTTACTTTGCAACTTTGGTTTTAAACCAACTTCATTCAATAATTCTAAGATTGGTCGTGTTGCAAGAGAATTTTCTAAAATAAAACTTATATTTTCATATTTAACTGATGCTAACAAAGGTAAAACTCTTAAGCAGAAACCGGATTCCCCAAGATAAATGTCTTCATTTGTAACCTTCAGTTTTTTCAACGCATTATATGTGATGACTACATCCTGTGAAGCATCTGTTAAATCCATTTCCTTATGCTTAGCTCCCAGGTATTCGGCTATTAGCATCCTCTGAAGGATACTCTTAGATTCGGGAACCTTGATTGAGCCGTAGAGTTTAGATGATGTTACGTATTTCATATTCCAATAAGTTGCTTACCTGTTTTAAATCACCGGTATTATCGATAATTAAATCTGAAGATTTGTAATAATTGTCAAGTCTGCTACTATAAAGTTCATCAGCATCGTATAATGACAACATAGGCCTGTTTTCTAATCCTGTAATTCTCGACATTGATGTTGCTAAATCATTGTAAATATATATGACATAGTAATTTTTTTTAATGTAATCCAACAATTCAACATTTTGAATTGAACCTCCTCCGAATGCAACAATGGTCGGCTTGCTTATTCGAAGATTGAAAATTATATTTTTTTCGATATTTCTAAACTCAGATTCTCCGTATTGAGTAAAGATTTTACTTATATTCATACCTGTTACGTTTTCAATTTCTTCATCAATATCTATAAATTCAAAATTCAACTTTTCTGATATTATACCGGCTAATGTTGATTTCCCTGAACCGCTGAATCCAACCATAGCAATTTTTTTTAAGTTTTTCCCTATATTCTCAATAAAGGGAAACAATGAGTCAAATTCAAACTTATTGGCAAAAATCATTTCTAAAAACGGAATTGATTGTCGAACAAGCCATTCTCTTCCTGAAATGTAATGACAAGCAACAGATTCCAAATATGTATTATGATACAAAGTATCTATCAAAACTTGATTTTTATTACAAAACATGTTCGGTTTAATATAATCATTTTCAGGAATAGTATTTATAATAAGTTCATAGGTTTCCAATGAGTTTATTTCGTCAATTGAAATAAAATTACATAGATTGCAGTTGAATCCGAATATCATTGTAGCTGACTTTCTTGCAGTAAGAGTAATGTTATTAATACCGTAATTTTTCAATGCACATAATGCAGTCATAGCTGTTGAACCGCTACCGATTACGAGAGCTTTACTTGAACGGCTAATGAATCTGTCTGACAAAATGCTGAATAAGGCATGATAATCACTATTGAATGATTTTATTATATCATTGAATATCAATATATTTGCGGCATTAGTTTCTCTTACTTCCAATGTTTTTAAATCTGATTCTTTAGCAGAATCAGATTTATACGGAGAAGTTATGTTAATTCCAAATAAATTCAATTTATTACAAAGATTTAGAGCTTTGGTAAAATCATCAGTAGTGATTCTTGAGTAATGAAAATCAATTTTTAAACCATTTGCAATACCATTAAAAATATAAGGACTTAAACTATGAGACACAGGTTTTCCAAGAACTGCAGCTTTAATCATTCTTCAATATCTCCATTAATTTCAATATGTTATCATAACTAATTTGAGATGGTTCTGTTTTATTTTCTTCATCAATAGAAGCATAAATGAATGGAGCTCCCTTTAATTTTGCTAATACTCGTGTAAGTGAAGCATTTTCTCCTAAACCGAATGCTATTAGTCCGAGCTGCGGGTAGTCATTATATAACTTCAATAATCTTATTATATCATTGATATTATTTACTTTACAACAAATTTTGATAATCTCAGGTTTTTGCAGTTCAATATCTTTTATTAAAAATTTTAAATGTTCATTTGATGGTGTCTCAATGAAATTATGATACGAAATTATAAGGTGTCCCGATAATTTTGCTTTAAAATCAGAGATTTCTGGAACTGAGTTGATTGATTGATAGTCGAAATCTATATATTTCACTCCATAATTTATTGATTTTCCAATCAGTTCTAATGTTTCTTTTTCAAATATTTTATGCTTGGGTGTGAGAATAATTTTATCCGAGAACTCTTTTATAAGTTTCTCAATTTCGGTATAATTCAACTTCATCAAATCTAACCTGAACTCAACTAATTGATGAACAGGCAATAAGTATTTGATTTTATCAATACCGATATCAGCTATGCTTATGCAAATCATTTAAATATTTCCGATAATCATCGAATTCTATATTTACAAATTTATACTTCGTGACATCTGACAGCAGAATCTCTTTAATTCCGTATTTGGATTTCTTTTTGTCGTGCTTAATAAACTCAATCAATCTGTCTGCGTTGAAATTATCACAGATGTCAAGATTATTTTCACGTAAAAAATTAATGATTTCATCATAGCTGACATTGTCAATCAACTCATAACGCATAGAAATAAAAGAAGCTATCTTAATCCCGAAAGCTACTGCTTTCCCGTGACTTAATCCATAGACTGATTCAATGGCATGAGCAAAAGTATGACCAAAGTTTAATATTCTTCTTAATCCTTTATCATTGGGGTCTTCTACTACAATCTTCATCTTCGCTTGAATTGATTCCTTGATAATGACTCTGAGTTTATCAAAATCTATCGAGGATATATCGGTTCCAGAAAGAATTTCTCTTAACTTATCATTGTAAACTAATGATATTTTAAATACTTCAGCAATTCCTTCAACAATCTGTGTATCACTTAGTGAATTTATGAAACTCGGATTAATGAATATTCTGTCCGGGAAGTAAACAGTTCCGACCAAGTTTTTGATATGATTATGATTTAGGCCATTCTTACCGCCAATAGCGGCATCACACATTGCAAGCAGTGTTGTAGGTATCAAAGTTAATTTCAAACCACGTTTGTATGTAGCTGCTACATACCCGGCTATGTCGGACACAATACCTCCACCTATTGAAATAATCCTTGTATCGGTATCTGTTCCGCAAAGTATTAATTTATCAATTATTTGCCGGTAGCTTTTTAAAGTCTTTTCCGACTCATGGGAGTTGACAACGTGAGTATTAAATGTACCAAGTAAATCTTTGAAATATAATTGTTCAACGTTACTATCGAGTATGATAAAAATATTTTTTTCCGACTCTAAATATGACAATATTTGTTGATAATCAACAAATTCAATAATCATACTTTCATCGTTATAGATAATATTATCATTCACTTATACAAGCCTATTGACAAAATCTATCAATCGCATCAATTCAATTGGTTGTATAGATTGTTTTCCGTCACTGACAGCTTCGTAGGGATTAGGGTGGGTTTCAATTAATAGACCGTCAGCTCCAAGTTGTAAAGCAGCTTTCGAAAGTGATAACACATATTTTGAATCACCAGAGGCATGTGAAGGGTCAAAAATAACCTTCATATCGGTTAATTCTTTCAATTCGAGTATTGCTCCTAAGTCCGGCGTATTCCGCATCATAGAGTCAATTTGTTCGAATGTGCGGATACCCCTGAGACAAAGTAGGATATTCTCATTACCCTCACTTATAAGATATTCTGCAGCCAACAGAAATTCGTTTATAGTTGCATTAAATGAACGTTTGAGGAGTATGGGTTTTTTATCTTTTGAGGTTTTCTTGCCAACTTGTTTTAAAAAACCATACGAAAACATGTTGCGGCTACCTATCTGAATTATGTCGGCAAAATCATAATATTCGTCAAGTTGATTTGAATCTGTAAATTCGGTAACAACGAATAGTTTATGCTTATCTGCAATACGTTTCAGAATTTTAACACCTTCACCTTCCAAACCTTGGAAAGAATATGGTGATGTTCTCGGCTTGAAAGCACCCCCTCGAAGAAAACGAAAGCCTCCCTTAGCGAGACTTTCGGCAATTTCATCAAGTTGAAATTCAGATTCAACTGAACAAGGACCTGCAATTAATATCGGCTTGTCTTCTAAAGCATCCATCAATCTGTTGGAAATGGATTTACTTAATCTGTTATTATCAGATTTTGAATAGAACAACACTTCTTTTAGAATATTTTCTATGAGTTGTGGGTTTATTAACTCTTGGAACTCTGTTTTTAAAGCAGTAATAATCTCAAGCTCCCTCCTTTTATCATAGACAGAAATATTCATTTTTCTTTTAAATTTAATTATCTTGTCGGATATTTCCTTTCTTTCGATAAGCAACTTAATAAATTCTCTGTCTATTTTGTCAACCTCGTGCCTGAGATTAATTATTTCATCCATTTATTTAACCGACTTAGTTAATACTTAATATCTCGACATCAAATATCAGATCGTGTCCTGCAAGCTCATGATTAGCATCAATAATTACTTCTTCATCACTGATTTCTATGATATGAGCATACAAAGCTTCACCATCTTTAAGAGGCAATTCAAGCATGTCACCTATTTGTAAAGTATTTTCAGATTCAATTTCCTCTATAGGCACAGCAAAAATCAATTCTTCCGATTTATGACCATAAGCCTCATCCACAGGAATATTAAGTGTTTTCGTATCACCGACATTCATACCGATAATACCGTTCTCGAATCCGGGGATAACTTCATCATTACCGATTGTGAATACAAACGGCTGGTTATCTTCGGTACTGTCAAATATAGTACCATCTGTAAGTTTTCCGGTATATTTTACAGATACATTACTTCCAATTTGCGCTTTAGTCATAATTAATTGTCCTTAATTAATACAATTTTTAAAATTCAATATCTTCTATACTGAAAAATAAGTAATTATTTAGTTTTAAAAAAATATTGGATAAAATATGTCAACAATAAACAAAAAGTTTCAGACAAAAGCAAGTACCGTCGAAATGAAACATTTTATTGATACTAAGTTACTAACCAACTCAGCCATCAAACCTATGGTGGATACTGCATCTTGGCAGGGTGACACTTTAAATTTAACATCTAAGTTAGGCAAGGGGTATATAAAACTTCAAGACAATTTAATAGAAGTAAATATTGACCTAAATTTGTTCGGGAGCATGGCAAAGAATACTCTTGAAGCTACTCTTGATAAAGAGTTTAAACAACTGAACCCATAATTTTCAGAAAGCTGATTTAAAATGTCTAAGTTTGATTTCCTCAGTATTTTTCAGCCAAAGCTGTTAACAACACTGCGTAATTACAATAAACCTGATTTACTAAAAGACTTATCTGCAGGAGTAATAGTCGGAATTGTAGCATTGCCTCTGGCAATTGCTTTTGCAATAGCTTCGGGCGTACCACCTGAGAAGGGTCTCATTACAGCAATAATAGCAGGATTCATAATTTCAGCACTGGGCGGCAGTCGTGTTCAAATCGGCGGACCAACCGGTGCTTTTGTCGTCTTAGTATATGATATAGTACAAAGATACGGAATTGACGGACTGATTATTTCTACTGTGATGGCAGGGGTAATTCTAATATTAATGGGCTTTTCAAGATTGGGCTCTATTATTAAGTTTATACCATATCCTATTGTAATAGGTTTTACTTCCGGTATTGCAGTTCTTATTTTCCTAACCCAGATTAATGATTTAACAGGGATGGGGTTCACAGAGCTTCCTTCGGAATTTTTTGCTAAGTTAGAAGTATATTCATCCGGAATTACAAATGTAAACATGTATTCATTTGGCTTAGGTATTGCCTCCTTAGTGTTCATGTTATATTGGAATTCGCTCAAGAAAAGAATACCTTCATCATTGATTGTTATTCTTGTTGGTACCCTTTTAGTAAGTGTATTCAATCTTCCGGTAGAAACAATTGAAAGTCGCTTTGGAAGCATACCCAACACACTGCCTAAGCCTGAACTTTTTAATATTAATTTCGAAACAATCAGGAATCTGATTATTCCGGCTACAACAATTGCTATTCTGGGGGCAATAGAGTCTCTGTTATCGGCAGTAGTCGCCGATGGTATGGTTGGAGGTAAGCATAGGTCAAATACTGA